>CAZZCF010000004.1:0-336 GCA_964652955.1 uncultured Leptospirales bacterium | reverse complement strand
CCGCGACACGTTGCGGCAATGGCGGGTGAAGAAGGAAGACTGCCTGGCAGAGCTGAAGGCACGGCTGACCGGATGAGCGATCAGCAGTCAGCGATCAGCAGTCAGGAGGTTTGGGGGTATTCCCCAGTATATCTTCCAGCAAATTGTCCCATTACAAGTTTTTTTTATGAAAACATAATTTTTAAATTGATAGTTATCGATTCTTATATTCCCATCAATCAACTCGTCTAAATATCTCAACACTGCATAAGCAATAATAAACGAAACCGACATCTTTAAGAACTTTCGAAGGTCCATATAGTATTCATACTGATATTCATTTAAAACGACATGAAT
>CAZZCF010000003.1:60986-87769 GCA_964652955.1 uncultured Leptospirales bacterium | reverse complement strand
CCATGATAAGCACTGGAATCAAATACCTCGATAAGATGAGCGGCGGACTGCGGCTCGGGGATAATGTTGTCTGGCAGGTTTCGAATGCCGCCCCTGTTGAGTACTTCATTAAAGCCTTCTTTTCCGGAACACCGGATTTTGACAGGACGATCATTTACCTCAGTTTTAATGTTTCCGCACAGGCGCTCTGCAGGAGATACCATGATCTCTTTGCTCATCAGAAAGCAGTTCTCATCGATGCGTTCGCTCACGGAAAAGGGAAGAGCGATCCGATCTTCCTGGACTTCTATACGCGCGAAATACCCTATCGGGAATTCACGAGGCACTGTCTTGACAATCCGAATGACATCTCCTCCTTCAGAGACGTGCTCAACGAGATACAGTCCGAGCACCAGGAAGGATGCTTCTACATCTTCGATAGCCTCACCGGGATGAAAGAGCTCTGGAAGGAGGAGAGTACCGTTCTTGAATTCTTCAGCTTCACCTGTCCGAAACTCTACGATCTCAACACCCTCGCCTACTGGATATGCGAGCGCGAATCACACACCACACCGTTCCTCGCAGGGCTGACCCATACCACGCAGGTGGTCTTCTCGGTATACAAATCGAACACGGAGCTCTTTGAGCTGCGGATTCACAAGATCGAGGGAAGACCATCATTTCATCTGGGCCCTCACTCCTTCAGAATACTCGACGAGAAAATACATTTTCAGGAGAGGCGATTCGAGGATGTCTTCAAAATCGGCGAGAAGGTGAAAACACTGCGAAAGAGGGCAAATATCACGCAGGCTGAGCTCGCCGCCAGTCTGGGGATGACGCCCGGTGCCGTGTCACAGATAGAAAATGCCGTTATCACCCCCTCATTGCAGACACTTGTTCAGATCTCATCCCTCTTCAACAGGTCGCTGGAATTCTTCATCGATATCGATGGAAGCGAGAAGAGAACTGCGAGAAGGGGATATACCATTTACCGGAGGGAGAACAGTATTGCCGGGAACCGAGACATACAGATAACAAAGCTCCTCGAAGAGAATGCAATACCGGTTCAACTATTTAACATAACAATAGGTGTGAGGAAATCACACAACGGTCCTCTTATACTGCACAAGGGATTGGAGTATATAATTGTCGTAAAGGGGAACATCACCGTTACCATCGAGAACGAGGAGCATACAGTGTACACGGGTGATTCACTTCTTCTGAGCGACTCTTTCGTAACAAAATGGGACAATCGCGGAAGCGACGACTGCGAACTGATCTGCCTCCTATTTTAATTATAATATTCACCTCAAGCATTATATCGTCATGTCACAAGCATGTTATGATAATGTTACGGCAATGTTAAATTATCACCCTTCCCGATTTAAAATTTTGACATCCAGACAGGTGCATGTAAGTTTCACTTAATAAATACTTCCATATTAAGCGCTTATAAATCAATGAAAGCTGAACGATTTTGCAGTAAACAATAAGGCTCTATTTTCAACTTAATCTTTATATAAGGGAGTTTACCATGGGCAACATACAAAGACCAAACGCAAATGAGGCAACCGGAACCAGGAATCGTTCACGGGACGTTGCTCCGATATCCGGTATCTGTACCATCTGCAGGGAAGACTGTACCGGTAACTGTGAGGTCTTCAAATCATCATTCAGAGGCCGCGAGGTAATTTACCCGGGGCCCTTCGGAGGGATAACCGCCGGATGCGACAAGGACTATCCGGTTGATTATTCACACCTCAACATAATGGGCTATGCCCTCGGCGCCGAAGCCATTGATGAAGCGAATCCGGACAAGGCAATTTTCCCTGAAGTCGACACGAGCACCGTTTACGGGCATAACCATCCCGTTCGCATGAAGATGCCGATATTTACCGGTGCGCTCGGATCAACCGATATCGCCAGAAAACACTGGGAAAGCTTCGCTATCGGCGCCGCGATATCGGGAATCTCGCTCGTCATCGGGGAGAATGTCTGCGGCATAGATCCCGATCTCGAGCTGGACAGCAATAAAAAAGTCATCAGGTCGCCCGAGATGGAAAGAAGAGTTAAGATATACAAAGAGTGGCAGGAGGACTACGGAGATATTATCGTCCAGCTCAATGTGGAAGACACCCGTCTCGGAGTTGCAGAATATGTTGTTCAGAAGCTGGGAGTAGAGACCATCGAGATTAAGTGGGGACAGGGAGCCAAATGCATCGGCGGTGAGATCAAGATAAACGATCTCGATCGCGCCCTTGAGCTTCAAAAGCGGGGATATATTATTACTCCCAATCCGTCCGACAGATCGGTACAGGACTCCTTCAAAAAGGGCGGATTGAAGGAGTTTGAGAGACATTCACGACTGGGATTTGTCGATGAAGAGGATTTTTTGAGAACTGTTGAATACTTGCGTCGAACGGTCGGCGCCAAGCGGGTTTCACTCAAAACGGGCGCCTATGGCCCGCGAGAGCTCGCCATGGCGTTGCGATGGTCCTCAAAGGCACGCGTGGACCTCCTTACCATTGACGGCGCCGGCGGCGGAACCGGCATGAGCCCCTGGCGAATGATGGAAGAGTGGGGAATACCGACATTCTATCTTCAGTCAATGGCATTCCAATTTGCCCAGAAACTCGCCACACGCGGCATATGGGTTCCGGATCTTGCCATGGCCGGTGGATTTTCTGCGGAGGATCATATCCTCAAGGTGCTCGCGATGGGAGCCCCCTACTTCAAGGCGGTATGCATGGGACGGGCTCTGATGATTCCGGGCTTTGTTGGCGATAACATTCAGCATGTCATCACCGGAAAGGGGACGAGCAACTGGGACAAGCTTCCCCCTACAGTCTCCAAATTCGGCACCACACCGGAAGAGATCTTCGTCACCTACTCGACGCTCAGTGACAAATATGGAAACCGGATTAAAGATGTTCCCTTTGGCGCAATAGCCCTGTATACCTTCATTGACAAGCTCAGGACCGGCCTTACCCAGTTGATGGCCGGGGTGAGAAGCTTCCGCCTCGATACCATAAAGCGCAAAGACATTGTCGCGCTCACCGAAGAAGCGGCGAAAGTATCCAATCTCACCTATATCATGGATGTACAACGGGAGGAGGCAGAAAAGATTCTGGCTGAGTAAAAAGAGACTCCCAAAAACGCGAGGGGACACCCTGCCGGCGCAGGCGGGAGTTTCCTCTTTTAGCCAAAGGAGATCTTTATTCATTTCTTTCCATGAAAGGTGCCAGAATACTTCTCACTCTGTAATTATAACGATTCAGAATAATTTAACTTGACTAATAAAAGCAAAAAATTAAGTTTGCATATCAATACTTGCATGAGAGTAAGCTGTGCGTAACCTGTCATAAACAGAATAACGAGCACCCTGTTTTCGACAGATACGGCACGTGATTAAATTTAATTCGTTTAAGCCTCGTAAGTGTATATCATTCATATCAACTATGATTGCAAGAGCATTAAGGTATCAGCTCCGGGTTTACCTCCTCGTACCGCTGAGGCTATCCGTCTATAATGGAATTCTCACCTGAAAAGGCATGTCGTGCTTCAGGTATACAGCGGTATAATATGCAATGAGAGTTGCATACGCGATATACGATAAACTATACTGCAAGACAGGAGAAAGGTGAAAAACAGAACAATCATGGATGAAAAACATGAAGCGGTAATAAAAATAATTGACAGCTATAATAGAAGAACCGATTCGCTCATCTCAATACTGCAGGACATCCAGTCAGAATATCACTATCTTCCCGAAGATGCGCTCAGACAGGTATCGAAAATCTTACACATCCCGCTTATACAGGTATACGGTGTCGCCACCTTTTTCAAAGCATTCAGCCTGACTCCGAAAGGCAGGCACACGGTCAGTGTCTGCCTCGGCACTGCATGTCACGTTCGCGGCGCTCACCGGGTTCTCGATGAGTTTGAACGGCAACTGGGGATCAAGAGCGGAGAAACAACAGCCGATCTGCAGTTCACGCTTGAAAGTGTCAACTGCCTGGGCGCCTGTGCGCTGGGTCCCATTGTGGTTGTGGATGGAAAATACTACGGGCAGATGAATGCCCGCAAAGTACATACCGTGCTTTCAGATTATACCAATGTCGCCGTGGAACAGGACAATGAAAAAGATACCGTCTCCGCTTGAGCTGGAAACCCTTCAACGAGATCTCAGTCGCCAGCGTGAATCAGGAAAGCCCATCATCTCAGTGTGTGGAGGAACGGGATGCCGGGCTTATGGATGCGAGGAGGTATATCGCGCATTTCAGGAGGAATTACACAAGCAGGGCATGGGTGATACTGTCTCACTGAAGTTCACCGGCTGCCATGGATTCTGCGAGCAGGGAACGCTTGTCGTCCTGCATCCGGGAAAAACCATGTATGTCGGCGTCAAGCCGGAAGATGTGCCTGAAATAATCGCCGAGTCCGTTATAGGCGATACCCTCATCGAAAGGCTTCTTTATACTGACCCGGTCAGCGGAGAAAAGATACCGCATGAGCATGACATTCCCTTTTATAAAAAACAGCAGAGACTGGTATTCGGCAATAATGGCATTATCGATCCCACTGATATAACGGACTACCTTTCGCTCGGCGGCTATGCTGCCTTTGCAAAGGCTCTCTCCGGCATGGAGCCGGATGAGATAATCGACCAGATCGATCTCTCAGGGTTGCGCGGTCGCGGAGGAGGAGGATTCCTCACAGGCAGGAAATGGCGATCCTGCAGAAAATCCCCGGCAGAAGATGGCGTTCGGTATGTCATCTGCAATGCCGATGAGGGTGATCCGGGCGCCTACATGGACAGGAGCCTCCTTGAGGGAAATCCGCATAGCGTCCTCGAGGGAATGCTCATCGGTGCCTATGCCATCGGGAGCAGCGAGGGATACATCTACGTTCGCCACGAGTATCCCCTCGCCGTAAAAAATTCCGAAAGAGCGCTCGAGCAGGCCCGGGAATACGGCCTCATGGGAGAAAACATACTCGGTTCCGGATTCAATTTCGACATCAGGATATCGCGCGGCGGCGGCGCCTTCGTCTGTGGTGAATCCACCGCACTGATCGCCTCGCTTGAGGGAAAAACCGGCGAACCGCGACCGAAACATATACATACCGCTGAAGTCGGATTATACGGAAAGCCTACGATCATCAATAACGTCGAGACATGGGCGAATATTCCCCTTATCATCAGCAGGGGCGCGGATTGGTACTCGAGTATCGGCACCGAAGGGAGCAAGGGCACGAAAATATTCTCGCTGGTCGGCAAGATCAACAATACCGGCCTCGTTGAGGTTCCGATGGGCATCACCCTGAAGGAGATAATCTACGATATCGGCGGCGGCATACCCGGAGGGAAAAAATTCAAGGCGGTACAGACCGGCGGCCCCTCGGGGGGCTGCGTCATTCTGCCCGAGAGCGAGATGGACCTCTATGTTGACTTCGATAAATTATCGGAAGTCGGTTCAATCATGGGATCCGGCGGTCTGATAGTCATGGATGAATCCACCTGCATGGTGGATGTCGCGAAATATTTCGTTCACTTCTTAACCCAGGAATCGTGCGGGAAGTGCGTCCCCTGCCGGGAAGGGCTGGACCGGATGCTCGATATCCTTACCGATATAACCGAAGGAAATGGCAAGGAGGGTGATATCGAGCTCCTCATCGAGCTCGGCGAGGTGATACGGGAGACCTCGCTCTGCGCACTGGGAGGGACCGCACCCAATCCTGTCCTGTCAACCATCAGATATTTCCGTGATGAATACGAAGCTCATATTCGAGAAAAGCGATGCCCTGCCGGTGTATGCAAGTCACTCATCACTTTCGCCATTGATCCGGAAAAATGCACCGGCTGCAGGCTCTGTGCAAAAAACTGTCCGCAACAGGCAATAACCGGCAAGAAGAAAGAGCCGCATGTAATTGATCAGGAAAAATGCATCAAATGCGGGCTCTGCCGCGATTACTGTAAATTCGATGCGGTGATAATATCATAACGGGGAAACACCATGGTTGAGCTGAAAATTGACGGAATAACCACTCAAGTACCGGATGGGACCACCGTGCTCGAGGCTGCCGAAAGCATGGGAATTGCAATACCGACGCTCTGTCACCATCAAGGGCTCAGCGAATACGGTGCCTGTCGCGTATGCATCGTCGAGGTTTTTAAAAGAGGACGCTCGAAGCTCGAGGCCTCATGCACGCTGCCCGTCTCGGATGGTCTTGTTGTTCTGACCAATTCCGAGAAGGTCAAGAGAGCACGGAAGGTTATAATCGAGCTTCTCTTATCATCCTGTCCCAATTCCAAGAAGCTGCAGGATCTGGCCGCAAATTTCGGGGTGAATGAGATCCGCTTCAAGATAAAGGATAAGAACTGCATCCTCTGTGGGCTCTGCGTGCGTTACTGCAAAGAGCAGATGCAATCCGGCGGAATTGGATTTGTCGGCAGGGGGACATCACGCCGCGTTGCTACAGCGTTTGACCTGACCCCGGAAGAGTGCCGGAACTGCGGCGGATGCGAATGGATATGCCCGGTCTGTGAGCGCGCCTGTACGGCAGGGAATCTGCTCAACGGCCTGTGCGGAGGATGCCAGAACGTCATGCCGGTAGAGACCTGTCCCGTCTGTGTGCACTGTTCGGAAAGCGTCAATAGCGACGGGCATAAAGTCTATTAGCATTTCAACCGTTTTATACTATTTATGGAGCACGCCGTATCAATTCACCGTTTCAGGTGCAATATATGAGCACAGGAACTCACGTTTTCATAAAGGATTCCTGCACCGTTTTCGCCTTCTCTATCCAGGCGTGTTCGCATCATGGCAATTGTAAGTGAAATACACTATTTATAATCAAAGAAGTCAAAGGAGATGATCAATGCCACTAACACGGTATAACGCGACAGCTGCAACGCTGACAAAAAACAGAACCGGTGGAGACTGGTGTCCATCAAGCGGCATGTGTGTCACCTGCGTCGATGGCTGCATCGGCATGTGCGAGATCGGCAAAAGCGCCTATCGTGGCCATGAGGTAATATATCCACAACCCTTCGGAATAACGACCATGGCTTCGCAAAAGAATTACCCCGTCGATCTCTCTCATTTCAATATTATGGGAACGGCAGTCGGTGCATTCGGGATAGAAGCAGATTCGGATAATGCAATATTCCCCAATGTGAATCTGGAAACAAGGCTTGGCGACAAGGGAGCGCTCAAGCTGCGACTTCCCATTATTATCGGCGGCCTGGGATCGACAAATGTCGCCGCGACAAACTGGGAAGGGCTGGCAATCGGCTCAGCTCTCTCGGGAACCATATTGACCATCGGCGAGAACGTATGCGGGATGGATGTCAATGCCAAAATCGAAAAGGGACGCGTCCTTCATTCTCCCGAGCTGGAGCGGCGAGTGAAGCTTTTCAAGGAGTGGCAACGTGACGGATACGGCGCAATCGTCCTGCAGGCAAATGTCGAGGATACACGCCTGAAGGCACAGGAGTATGCCATCGAGCAGCTCGGTATCGAGGCTGTCGAAATAAAGTGGGGACAGGGCGCGAAAGACATCGGCGGCGAAGTGAAAATCAGCGATCTCGAAAAAGCCCAGATCCTCAAAAAGCGAGGCTATGTGGTGCTCCCCGATCCGCTGGACCCCGCAATAATTGAAGATTTCAAGCGAGGCGTCTTTACGGAGTTCGAGCGCCATTCTCGTATCGGCATGGTAGCGGAAGAGAGCTTTGTTGCACGCGTGGAGGAGCTCCGGAAAGCCGGAGCAAAATATATCACCCTGAAAACCGGCGCCTACCGGCCCGCAGACCTCGCACGGGCGGTCAAGTTCTCATCAATCGCGAAAATAGACTACCTGACGGTCGATGGAGCGGGGGGCGGAACAGGCATGAGCCCCTGGCGAATGATGAACGAATGGGGTGTCCCCAACATAGAGCTCTGGTCGCTGCTCCGCAATTACTGTGATCGACTCGCCACGAAAGGGGAATACATACCCGACATCGCACTCGCCAGCGGTTTTATTCTGGAGGATCAGATGTTCAAGGGATTTGCCCTCTGCGCGCCATACTGCAAGGCAATCACCATGTCACGGGCTCCGCTGGCGGCGGCAATGGTCGGCAAGACTATTGGCAAAGCAATCGATGCACATGAGCTTCCCATATTCATTCAGCGATTCGGACAGACCAGGGAATCGATTTTCGTCACGGCAGAGAAGCTGAAAAGAGAATATGGAAAGGATTACGAGAAGATACCCGCAGGGGCAATAGGATTGTACACCTATTATGAGCGGCTCGCGCAGGGGCTGCGCCAATTGATGTGCGGATCGCGCAAGTTCGCCTTGGAACACATCAGCAGGGACGATATAGCGGCACTGACTCCCGAAGCCTCCAGAGTAAGCGGCATCCCGATGGTTTCCGATCTCGATGCCGAAGAGGTTGATGCCATATTCGGTTAATGCGGAATCCAAAGGCTGCTCAGTACCGTAGCACGGGAGCGAAAACTGTTATACTTTCAAAACCGATTTCACTTTTCTCAGGCTCCAAAAGGCGGGCGTGTCTCAGTAGAGTCGCGGAGATGAGTTTTGTATTAGAAGTTAAAAAAAAGCTGATGCTCACTTACACGGTTTTTACGGGGAACGACCCTTTCTGCCACCTCCCTTCAGCCCACATCTCTGCTCATCATATCCGGTGATCATCAACACCGAGACATCACTCCGTACAGAAAAACATCCCTCTCTCGAAAATCCCAACCGGTTGGGATTTTCGAACCGTCAGCTCTGCGGAAAAATAGCCGCTTCATTCGCCTTTTACTGCCTGGATGGCGGCTCTCCCCAGATATAATCATCTTTCACAATGAAAACCCTGTCACTGGGATTCACCGCTGAATTCGAAAGGTGCCGTAAAACGGGACAGCATATTCGTCTCGCGGCACCTGATTCACAGTCCGGACAGCCGGTGCTCAGAACCGGGCTGTCGAGCTGTTCATAAGAAAATAAATAAGAACACTTCCAAAAACCACGTTTTTGTCGTGCTCCTTGTAGGCGAATAATTAGGCAAAACACTTTTCATTTCATCAGTTTTACAGGTCGAAAAGAGTTTTAGAGGTGCCCATAAATTATTTTTTACCAAACAGAAAAATAGTCCGAAAATATCAGTAGGGACCCGACTTCCGGCGAGAAAACAGATTGCGTTACGCTGCCCCTTTCAGAAGGACACGCAAGGGAGATCTCATGTGCCGGAATCCATTCAATCAACACGCAGGAGGCACAGGTTCGTGAGTAAGATTGTAGCAGCATCGATTGTTCTCTTTTCCCTGCTTTTTTTTATCAGCAATGGCAGCCCCATTGATTCACCTGCGCAGCGGCAATACTTAAAGGAACTGATGTACCAGCGGAGAAAACAGGGGCTCACGTCACGGATTAACAAAACAAAATATCTCGGATGCATACGAAAGTGCCAGCAGGACTTCATAGGCTGCCGCAGCAGCATTTACCGGGGGAAGAGGAAGGGGAAAAGAACAAAGATAGAAATGAGAAAGGCGGAGAAATCGCTCGGGATATGCCAGTCGATTTTTATCGGCTGCGAGAGCATATGTGAGTCACGCTATAAGAGATTTTAGACGTATACAGTGCACTTCTCGAAACGCTGACGGAAAGCAGATCGACGTTACTTCCGTACGAATCATTACCAGTTATCGTTTATCAATCTCGAGCAGCTGCATCGCCACAGTGTTTTTGATCCATTACAGGTCATTTCGGTCTTCTCGCAGGTGCAGCGGCATCGCCGTCCCGCATTGCGCAGACATTGAGCAGTCGCTTCATCGACGGCCTCCTGCGCGCTCCCGACACAGGCCTCAACGGCGTAGTTTCTGACGTCAGGAATCGATAGGCTCACCGCCGAAAAGCGGCAGAGCAACAGCACGGTCAGCATGATACCCATGTTACTCCATAATTCCCTTCTCATTGATCGTCTCACTTTCACGACCCGGCTCATTATTCATTTTTGAGTTTATCACAGCTCTGCAGACATCTCCGGTATCGCTGCTCGCAGCGCTCGATGCAGGAGTACCATACACCGGTATATCCCGAGTCGGTCTGCTTCCACTCAAATGATATATGCGCGCTGTGCTGATCACAGCCTTCCATACACTCCCGGCGTTCATACGTGCACTGCTCCCTGCAACCGTTATCGGTAACAAGATGGCCACAGCATAATCCGCTTATAAGAGAGATGATGACCGGAGCGGAGATGGCCCGTCGCAGTGAGCTCATCGATTGAACTTCCGGTGAAGTATCACTTCTTGCAACCGTCACCTCCGTGAAGGCAGCATCGGCGATGATTCATTGAAACAGCGGCACCTCTCAGATCTCCTGCATCAGCGTATCAAATTCATCAACCGGTACGTCCGGCGAAACGGAGAAGGGGATGCCGGTCAGCCTGCTCGACGCTACCGATGCTTTCATCGCCCGCCCGATATCGGGAAACATCATACAAGTGAGCGTTCTTCATAATCAGATACTTTTCGAGATGCTCGTAATTCATTAATACGAGTTTCTCTGCGAGAAGTCAAAAAAGAAATACGTATACTCGGTCGGTTCACGTGCTGCTTGCGGTAAAACAGCACCCTGTATGTCAGATCGTTCGATTCGTCTCCTCTCACCGTCAATATAAAATTCCGCTCACCGTGGTGGGGAATTCCTCTCGTTGTATCTACCTTTAAAGAGGAGTGCCGAGTGGTGCTCAATTGTTCCCCTCGAAGAAGCCAGGAAGAAGAACAGCGCGGTGATAACTCACTGAGTCTTTTCCCGCAGCTCCTTCTGCCTGCGAAGATATTCTTCCAGTGTTTCCCGGTCGAGATACCCCTTTTCAATGAGAATATCTCCCAGATAGCCGCCGTTTGCATCCTGATAATTCAGCGCCTCGGCGAGGTGCGCGGTGGTTATCTTTTCATCCTCGACTAACAGCATCCCCAGTAATTTCGACATAGTACCCTTCCTTTATTCACGCGATACCCCTATGGAAAAACAAAAAAAAGCGGTGCAACACGCAACTGATACTGCCCACCGTTATTTCCCTGTCATTTCCCCCGCGCCAGGTCATGGGAGAGCGCAAAGGCGATAAGGAGCACCATAACCCCGGCAATTACTGCCGAGAGGGGCGGGGAGGCAGGCGTGTTGATTTGTATCAGAACAACGGCATAGATAGCGAGAAGCATTTCGACCAATCCAATTGTCAGGAGGGCATAGCGAGCCCAGTTCTCTCCCCTCCGGAAGGGAATAAAGAGCAGCATTCCCCCTGCCACTGCCGTGCTCAACATTCCCGCAGCTGAGAGCTTCATAAAGCCAAGGATAAGCACCCGCATCTCCGGAGCTAGTGCCGACCATTCCTGTCCAATGGCAACCCGGTGATATGGCATGAATGTCGGCATCAGGAGATAGGCAAATCCAAATGCAAGAACGGCAAGGAAGGTAAGGAAGAAGAGAACAAAGGCTATCTTCGTAGTTTTACTCATCGGCTCCTCCATTTATTTTTTTCATCAACATCTTTTCTCAACTCATTCTACCGCACAATATATATCGCAAGCACAATCCCCGGGATCCTTCTCCGCGCATGAAAACACACATGTATACACGAATATCCTGACAGCGCTTATTTATCTGATGAAACAATTGCGCATTATCTTCAAAGAGGACAACAGATATTCTTTAAGGAGATACTATTACAGGTAAAGCTGCAAGTAAAAATTCAACTGAGACATAAAGAGGAATCCTGAAGCTCCCGAGAGGGCCGTATTAAATTTCTTGCAAAAAAGGGAAGGGAAAAATACTGTTATCAAAAATCAGTGAGAGGTGCAATCATGGAATACGAATTCTATCTTGTGGAAAAGAAACCACCCATAGCCTGGGTGTATCTGAACCGGCCGGAGAAAAAGAACGCGATGAATCCGCCCGCCTGGCGGGAGATGATGCCCATCATGGACGACCTGGACCGTGACGAAGATATCCGTGTGGCCATCATCTCTGGGAAGGGAAAAGCCTTCACTGCGGGCATTGACATTATCGCCATGCCTGCTGACCTCTCCGAAATGGTTTCACGGGAGCAGATGGGCGGCATCAAACGGAACCTGGTCAAGAAGATACTCGAGCTGCAGGAGACCGTCACCTGCATCGAGCGCTGCCGGAAGCCCGTCATTGCCGCGGTGCACGGGCACTGCATTGGCGCCGGGCTCGATATGATCACCGCCTGCGATATACGCCTCTGCACGGAAGACGCGGTCTTCTCGCTCCGCGAAGCGGCCGTCGCCATTGTTGCCGACGCGGGCGTGCTCCAGCGCATACCTCACATCGTGGGACAGGGCATCGCCCGCGAGCTCGCCTTTACGGCGAAGCACTTCGATGCGAAACGCGCCAGGGAGATACTCCTCATCAACGAGGTGTATCCCGACCACGATACTCTCATGAAAGCAGCGGAAGCGCTGGCGCAGGAGATTGCCGACCAATCTCCGCTGGCCGTTCAGGCGGCAAAGCAGGTTATGAATTTCGGCATCGGGAAGAGCATTGACGACGGATTGAAATTCGTCGCGTCGATGAGCGGGAACATCACGCCCTCGGAGGATCTTTACGAGGCGATAACCGCTTTCACTGAAAAGCGGAAGCCGAAATTCCCGGGGAAGTGATTTGATCTGTTGACGAGCTTGTGCATCACATCAGCGGGGCGGGACGCCCCGCTGACATTCATCTACGTTTTCTTTCTTCCCACCAGGATCTTCGGACTGAAGACAACGCAGTCCTCATCACGCTGATTCTTTATTCTTCCATCATAGGCGATGGTGCCGGTATCCTCTCCCCGCTCCTTCATCTCCACAACAGTCGCCTCGCAGCGGATGGTATCGCCGATCTTGATAGGTGCGGTAAAGCGGATCTTGTCCATCCCGTAGAAGGCGATGAACTTCTTCGGCGTGAAAACATAGGGGCCGAGGCGGAATATGAGCGCCGACCCCAGGGTGAGGCCGAGCATACCGTGAGCGATGCGCTCGCCAAAGATGGTATTTTTCGCATACTCGGCATTGGTATGAATGGGATGCCAGTCTCCGGTAAGCGCCGCAAACAACACAATGTCGGTTTCGGTTATCGTTCGACCGGGACTCACCAGGAGCTCGCCCACTTCGTAATCCTCAAAAAATTCCTTTTCCATAACTCATCCTCTTAGCTGTTAAATAGTGCACGCAAACATAAAAGATATTGATGGCAATCCGAATCAGAGTAATGCCATTCTCGAGATTATTTCCCGCATCACCTCATCGGCGCCACCGCCTATCTGAAAGGCGCGATAATCCCGGTAGAAGCGGGCAATGAGCATCTCATTCATATATCCCATGCCGCCGTGCATCTGCACGCAGCCGTTGACCACCTGGCTCACCACCTTGGCCGCAAAGAGCTTCCCCATGGAGACCTCTTTGGTTACATCTTTTCCCTCCATCTTCATACGCACAATATGATAGATGAACTGCTGCAGGCACTCAATATCGGTGAGCCAATCGGCAATCTGATGACGCAGCACCTGCTTCGAGACCAGCGGCTTCCCGAAGACAACGCGCTCCTTGATGTATTCCGTGGTGATATCGATGAGATACCGCGCGGTGGTGCACACAATGGGGAGGAGCGAAAAGCGCTCATGCTGAAACTGCTTCATCTGTATGATGAACCCCTCCCCCTCTTCGCCGATGAGATTCTCAACGGGAATACGGACATTCTCAAAGAACAGCTCCGCCGTGTCGCAGGAGTGTACCCCGACCTTGTCAAGCGCTCTTCCGACCGTTACGCCGGGAAGCTTCTTCGGCACGATGAAGAGGCTGAAGACATGGTATCCCGATCCCTCGCCGGTCCTGGCCAGAAGGGTGTAGAAATCTGCCTGCACCCCGTTGGTGATAAACATCTTGGAGCCATTCAAAACATAGGAATCGCCATCCTTCTTCGCCGTCGATCGCAATGAAGCGACATCGGAACCGGCTCCCGGCTCCGTTACGGCAATAGCTGAAACCATATCACCCGCTATGGCCGGCTTCAGATAGGTCTCTTTCTGATACTCGGTGCCGAAATCGGCAATTGCCGGTGTCGCCATATTGGTCTGAACAGCTATTGACGTTGGCACACCCCACCCGTGAATATAGCCGAGCTCTTCCAGAAAGGCCGTCTCGAACCAGTAATCGAGCCCCTGCCCACCGTATTTCGGATCGTACCGGATGCCCAGGAGGCCAAGATCCCCCATCTTCTTGAACAGCTCATGAAGGGGAGCGGTGTTCTTCTCCCACTCATCCATATTGGGATTAATCTCATTGTCAACGAACTTCCTCGTCAACTCCTTCAACGCCAGCTGATCTTCATTGAAATACATACTCCACTCCTTGTTCGTGCTAAATCATAAATTATTATTTAAAACCACCATTTTAAAGATGAGACAGGATTACAGGATTGTAATGATTTGATATCCTGTATACTGGAATCTTCCTTTCAACACAAAAGGCATCGCTTCACTTAGAATAAAAATTTGAAACCTATTCTCAGATTGCTCGGATTTTTAAATAAATCCATCCTTATCATCCTGTTATCCTGTTATCCTGTCAATAAAACATCCCTGGATCAGGCATGTCAGGATTGTACATTTTGTCGCCATTCTATTAATGCGCTGCCGTTAATCAAGCTTTTTCGCCTGTCACCTTCGGCATCCACCGCTATTTCTCGCCCCTCCTGATCTCCATCTCCCTCAGCTCCTTGCGGAGCACTTTTCCAATCATCGACTTCGGGAGTTCATCCATGAACTCGTATATTTTCGGCACCTTGTAGGGGGCGAGATGCTTCCGGCAGTGTGCATCCAGCTCCTCCTCGGTGAGCGTTTCCCCCGGTTTGGTCACCACGAACGCCTTGACCGTCTCACCGCGATAGTCATGGGGCACGCCGACCGCGCACGCTTCAAGTACTTTCGGGTGCTCATAGAGGACTTCATCTATCTCACGGGGATAGATGTTATAGCCACCGGCGATTATCATATCTTTTGTCCGATCGACGATATAGAGATATCCCTCCTCATCGAATCTCCCGATATCACCCGTGTAGAACCACCCGTCGCGTATGGACTTCTCGGTCTCATCGGGCATATTATAATAACCGGAACACATATTCGGTCCTTTGAATATAATTTCACCCTCTTCTCCCGCCGGAACATCCCTGGTCCCCGTATCGACATCGACAATGCGCACATCGATATTCGGGAGCGGCACGCCGACGCTTCCGGGCTTCAGCTTCCCCCGCCACGGCGTTATCGAGATGAACGTTGTCGATTCGGTCATCCCGTATCCCTCAACAATGGTTGCTCCCGTTGCCCTTTTGAGCGCATCGATAGTCTCCAGCGGCAGGGGAGCTGCGCCGGAGAAGAAGCCTTCGACAAAGGAGAGATCCGCCTTTTTAAACTCGGGCAGGGCCAATACCCCGACATAGATAGTGGGTACCGCAAGGACGATGCTCGGCTTGTACTGGAGCATCATATCCATCACCGTCTGCGGTTCGGGCCGCGGCACCAGCACCGCGGTCCACCCGTTAATGACACAGATGTTCATCACCGCGGTGAATCCCGCCATATGGAAGAAGGGGAATATCGCCAGCTCGCTTTCGGGTTTCTCCTTGATATCATACAGCCAGGTTTGAAGGGTCTGCGTGATATAGGAAACATTCCGATGCGTGATAATCGCTCCCTTTGCGAGCCCGGTTGTTCCTCCGGTATAGGGTATTAGGGCAATCTCATCAAGAGGGGGCGGTTCATAGGAAAATTCGGACGAAGCGCCTTTCATCAGATCGAGAAAGTCATAGTAATCCGGCTCCGGCTCGTACTTCCGGTACATCTCCTTTTTCAGGAGGGGGAAGAGCTGCTTCTTCGGAAAGGTGAGATAATCATTGATGTGACAGGTGATAACCTTCTTCACCTCTGTGGTCGCGCGCAGTGCACGGATTCGATCCGACAGAAGATCCAGGGTGATTGCAGCAGTGGCACCTGATGTATTCAGCTGATGCTCAATCTCCCGATCGGTGTAAAGCGGATTGATAGGTACCGCAGTTGCCCCGACACGCCAGACCGCATAGTAAGCTATCATGACCTGTGGAATATTGGGAACGAGGATTCCAATCCGTTCCCGAGGCTTTATGCCGATGCTTCGAAGTGCATTTGCAAAGCGGTTTACCAGCTTGTCCATTTCAGCAAAGGATATCTTCGTACCAAGATATATAAGAGATAACCGATCAGGATATTTTTCCGCGGTGCGGCCGAGAATCTCGGGCATGGTAACATCCTCGAATTCAATCTCCCTCGGAACGTCTGATACGTAGGCCTTATGCCAGATTCGTTCCTCCATAGTTTAATCCTCCTCGCCTTGGTTATAGTGCTCACACAATTCTGGAAATGTTATAAACAAAAGAGATTCCGACAGGATTAACAGGATTTCCGTATCAGCAAATTATCCGACAAATAACTAATCGCCGATAACAGGTGACGGGCAAAGAGTGATTATTGAAGAAAGAGATAGTAACTCATCACGCGTCATATATCAC
The DNA here is from genome assembly GCA_964652955.1 of uncultured Leptospirales bacterium. GTDB lineage: Bacteria > Spirochaetota > UBA4802 > UBA4802 > JAKQUI01 > CAZZCF01. Next base: position 71,191 of record CAZZCF010000003.1, on the reverse strand, counting down.
TAATGAAAAATCCTGTAAAAATTTTTAATGTCTACTCTTCAAAGAGAATCGTATTGTCAATCCAGGAGCGTGAAGTGCTTCACGTCCATAACACTTCCGATCCGCTTCTCCTCGAACACCGCCTTGACCCGGGCGCCAATCTTAACCTTTTCCCTGTCAGTGCTGTCGAGAAAGTGCGGGAAAGCTGAATCGGCCCCATCGAGCCGTACAAAGATATAGGTGTAGGGGACCGGTCGCTGCACTCCGGTGCTGGGATCCACAAAACCAAAATCGATTATGGCACAGCTCACAATTACACCCTCATCGGAGACGGGCACCAGCTCATCCATTGCCACATAGCATTTGCCGCAGACCTTGCGAGGGGGGATGTATACCCTGCCACACGTTCCGCACCTGATGCCGAAGAACTGCTTATTGTCTCTGAGCTCCTGTAAAAATTTCGAGCCGTGCCTCCCCACACTCCAGTCGAAGGGCTGGAATGCCTCGCCTGACGATACGGTGAGGAGTTCCTCTTCTCTCTTTTCGGCCATTGTTTCCCCCTTTCATTCTAAACCCGGGCAAGCCGGAACCAAAAGGAATAGATCTTAGACAGAATAACAACAATATCAGGACTGGTTTACCTGAAATCCTGTAAATCTCAGCTTTTTAAATTAAATCCAATAATGTATTCCAAATCTTTCAATACTATACAGAACGTACAAATTTGATATTCATGATTTTCCATTCCTGCTATCCTGTAATCCTGTCGAATCCTGTTAAACCTTCCCCCCAAAAAAGAACCTCATTGCTAAGGGACTAAGACGGCTTCTCCTTTCCCAGCAGCATGAAATCCGCCCAGTTGCATCCACCAAATCCGTGCGACAAGGCAAAATTCACGTCCTTCTGCACCTGCCGATCTCCCGATCGCCTCATTATCTGCCATGCGGCCTCGCCAACCCTGATGAGTCCCGTGGCACCGATGGGATTCGAGCTCATAACGCCCCCCGAGGGATTTATCGGAAGCTCGCCATCCATATCGGTTACCCCGTCCCAGAGGAGCTTCGGCCCCTCCCCGTATTCGCAGAACCCAATATCCTCAATCCACTTGAGCCCGGCATAGGAATAGGGGAGATAGAGCTCGCACACGTCTATCTCCTTGAGCGGTTCCTTTATCCCCACCTCGTCAAAGACCGCCTTTGCAGCCAGACGTATGGTCTCATTCCTGTTCCATTCAAGATCACCCAGATAAGTGTGTTCATGTCTATTGTGTGTTGATACCACCCAGGCCGGCGTGGAAGAGATCTTCTCGGCAACATCCTCGGAGGCGAAAACAACGGCAGCAGCACCATCGGTACGGGGGCACATATCGCTCATCCTGAGCGGATAGGCAATAACCGGATTCTGCTCCGAGGTCACCAGCAGTTCGACTATCTTCTCAACGTCCAGCCCTCTCATCCACTCCTGATGAAGGTGTGCATAGGGATTATTCAGGGCGTGGAGTCGCTCCCGCGCTGCGACACGGGCTCCGTCACGCTCCGTGACATTGTACATGGACATGTACAGGCTCGCATCAACTGCCAGCCCGGCAATGGCACCGCCGATATTGGGCCGTTCCCAGACAGGATGGAAGGCGGTGATAATTGCACCGGTGGTATCGGATTCAGAGTTCTTCTCCCAGCCGATGGCAAGCACCCTGTCGAACATCCCCGAGGCGACATGATAATAACCGCACATGGCAACCGTTGTGCCGGTAGTGCCTCCGGTGGTCACCTTGAATATCGGCTTCATAACTCCCCCGGAGCCCTCCACACTCCAGCAGTCAACATAATTGATACCTTCAAAGTGATCCATATTGCCGATAACTATCGCATCGATATCATCGATGGTCAGATCCGCATCCGCCAGGCACGCCCGCACCGCTTCATTGATGATCTCAACGCCATTCACATCCCTGCGAGAGCTCCTCTGATAGGTTTGACCAAATCCAACTATAGCTACACGTTTTCCCATGCTCTTCTCCTATACGCCCAGAATATACACGCAGTGAGCCTGTCCGCAGGGTCCATTGATACCATGAGCCAGGGCTGTTTTTGCCTTCGCTATCTGCCGATTCTCCGCTTCACCCCGCAGTTGCAGCACAGCCTCAATGACCCGGGCCATCCCCGCAACCATAACCGGATGTGCCGAGAGAACGCCGCCGGAGGGATTGACCGGCAGCGCACCACCGGGCCCGGTATCACCTGAGCGGATCAGCTCTGCCCCCTTTCCTTCCGGGGCAAAACCCAATCCCTCATACCACATGAGCTCCATATAGGAATAGGCATCGTATATCTCAGCGACATCGATCTCCTTCAAGGGTTTTTTGATTCCCGCCATACGGTAAGCCTTCTCGGCGGCTCCGGTGAGGGCACGCGATCGGGCAAGATCGCGATACCCCAGCGTATATGAATCAGAGAGGTGTCCCACACCACTGATCCAGACGGGATCTTTCTTGAATCGCTTGCGTCCCTTCTCGTTAGCAAGTATCACCGCGGCACCGCCATCGCTGACAGGCGAGCAGTCGAGGAGTTTCAGGGGATCGGCCAGTTTCTTCGACTTCATAACATCATCAACCGTAATGTCCAGCGGCAACTGCGCATTCGGATTGTTGAAAGCGTTCTTATGATTCTTGACCGAAACCCGCGCAAAGTCCTCCTCGGTTGCGCCGCTCATCTCCATATAGCACCGGGCCTGTAGAGCCGCGGAAGAGGTGGCGTCAATACCGAGTCCCCGTTGATAGATGGGATCGAACATCGCATTGGTGATGAGATTCATCACACTCTCGGAGCCCTTCATATGTGAAACCACGAGTGTCGTGTCGTAGGATCCGGAGAGGACGCGCATCATGCCGTAGAGTATTCCGAAGGTTCCATCCCCTTCCACCGTCGATATATCTTTCCCCTGACATCCGGCAGCATCCTGAATAGCCATAGAGGAGATAGTTCTTCCATCCCAGAAATCATTCGAGACCGTTATGATATTATCGATATCCCCGATCTCGCCACCGGCATCAGCGAGTGCTTTCGTTGCCGCCTCGAATACCAGCTCGTCAAAGGTATCCTCCTTGTTTCTTTCATAGGGAGTCTGACCAACACCAATAATTGCTATTCTATCCATTTGAATCTCCTCCCCCTACCGGTCGAAAGTGCCGTATGTCGAGGATGGAGCCTTCACGCTCATCCGCAAAGACAGCCTCAACTCGCATTCCCACCTGCAGCGCATCAAGGTCGGTATCCCCGATAAAGTGAAGGAGTGAGCCGTCAGCGCCATCCAATTTGATAAGACCGTACGCGAAGGGCACGCTCCGTGGCTGCATATCGTGTGAATATCGTACGACGGTAAATGACTGAAGCGTTCCGGTATTCTTAACCTGAACCCATTCGTCGGTCAGCGAAAAGCACTCGCCACAGTTTTTGGCCGGTGGAATATATACCCTCTTGCATCGAGAGCACCGCGTTCCCCATATCTCTTTTTTATTCCGAAGCGTCGTGAGGAACCGGCTCCCCACCTCTCCCACATACCATCGATAGGGAACCTTTATCCGACCGGCATAAACCATGTTTTCCGTTTCCTCTAACCAGTGTGCCATGAAGACTCCTCGCTTCCATGAAATTTACAGAGGGGGGTGGCCACAGGCACACCCCCCTCTCTGTTTTTCTCCAGGTTCTCTACGATTTCGGCTTCGCAGGAAGACCGAGCATCTCCCGCGCCTGTGCCACGGTGGCAACCGGCCGATTCATCTCCTCGGCAATGTGCTTGATGCGTGCCACGAGCTGGGCGTTGTTCTTCAGCTTCTCACCTTTTTTATAGTAGAGATTATCCTCCATGCCGACCCGCACGTGGCCGCCGAGCAGAATCCCCATAACATTCATCGGAATCTGGAAGGGGCCGACTCCGATAAGCGCGAACATGGAGTCGGGCGGCAGCTCGTTTACCAGCGAGATGACATTGGCCGGCGTCGGATAGGATGATGTCTGAAAGCCCATAACATACTGTATCATATAGGGTGGATCAATATTCCCCTCACTGATGAGATCCTGTACCACCCAGTACTGTCCCGGATGATAGAGCTCTATCTCCGGCTTGATCCCCTTCTCTTTCATCGTCTTTGCATAGAGGTTGATGTCCGCATAGCTCGCCGGAATGCAACTATCGAACATCATTTCATCACGCGGATGGGGGATCGGCTCCTTCCGCGCCTTCATCTTTACCTTGAGCACGAAGGGGCCGAGATTCAGGCTCGCCATCTCGGGCGCGGGATCAGCGTAGAGGCAGCACATCCGCTCTTCAGTCGAGAGCTGCGGGCCCCCGCCGGTCGTGTTATTGATGATGATGTCGGGACACCGCTCCCTGATGAGCTTGTTCACCTTCGAATAGTCTTCCGGCTTGCTCGTCGTCAGCCAGTTGACGTCGGGATTCCGTGCATGCACGTGCACCGAAACTGCTCCGGCCTTGTAAGCCTCATAGACCTGATCCGCCTGCTCCTCGGGCGTCTCGGGGAGATTTTCGTTCCACTCCTTGCCCTGAACACCGCCGGTAATAGCACAGGTTATGATCATAGGCGGAAAAGAGCTCCTCATAACCCGCTGCATCCACTCATAGGGATTGCGGAAATCCCAGATGTACTCTTCCTTTTTCATACAGACCTCCTATTATTTATTATTAATAATATTAACGAATAGTATTGCGTCTTCCTCATGACGGTTCGTAATCCGCCGGCAGATCTCCTTCTCCAATCAGGCTCTGAATACCGCTATTCCCATGAATATGATATTATAGAGATCCTCGGTGAGCTCATCGGGAGATATATCGCGATTGAAGATGACACCGGTAAGGCATACGTGCTCAATGGCGCCGAGAATAATCTGCCTGATGAGCGGTGGCGATATGTCCGATCGAATTTCACCGGTCTCAATGCCCTCCTCCAGTATTTCAAGGAACAGAGTGCTGTAATCCTTCACCAGCTTATACGGTTTGCTCCGGTAGTAATCTGAAAAGCATCTGACCTCAAGCATGAGTATGCGCGCAAAGACCCTGTTATTCGCATAGACATTGATGTGGGACCATATCACCCTCCTGAGCTTATTGAGTGCTCCCGAAATCCCCTGCACCTCCTCCTGTGCAACGCTGATGAAGTGAAAAAGGTAATCAGCCAGGATCTCATAGAGGAGACCCCGCTTATCCTTAAAATACTTATAGATAAGCGCTTCAGTGACACCCGCTTTCCTTGCAATTTCAGCCGTTGTAATAGCGTTAAACTCCTTCTTCTCCATCAGAAACTTCAACGCTTCGGCAATCTTGACCTGGCCAGGCGGGAGTGAACGCTCCTTTGCTTTATTAATGGTATCCTTTCTGTTCTTTATCCCGGCCATATCCGATTCCGAAAACACATATTAATACTCATCCCTTCTGTGAAGGGCGGCACGCCATCCAGATTATGCTTATTGAACAAGCGGAGAAATTGTGTTATCACTATTTATTACTTGAAGATTTTTTCTTGACAAATCAAGCAGGTTAGTGATACTAACTAACCTTTTTGTTGTCAACCTTTTTTTTATTTTTCGAAGAGCATTCAAGCAGCCATATGGGAAGCGGTAAGTGCTTTTATTATGCATATTTGACAACAACTATCCACACATTGGATGCGCCAATAGTCGGAGATAAACAGCTATTCCACAGCTCCATGTGAATGGATATTACAGCAAGAACAACATCGGAGGAGCAATGTTCAAAACACGGATAACTGAAATGCTCGGCATCGAGTACCCCCTTTTCATGGGAGGGATGCAGTGGCTCTCCACTGCGGAATTCGTTGCCCCTGCTGCCGAGGCGGGCATCATGGCATTTTTAACTGCCGAGACATTTCAATCAGCAGAGGAGCTCAGAGCAGAGATACGGAAGACCCGCGGGATGACCGACAGGCCTTTCGGCGTGAATATCAGCATGCTCCCCGAGGTGGCCAAGGGCGGAGAAGAGCGGTCAGTCAACTTTGCCCGTGTCGCCGCCGAAGAAGGCGTTGCCGCGGTTGAGACCGCCGGCCGGGATCCATCCTTTCTCGTTCCCATTCTCAACGAGGCGGGGATAAAAATCTTCCATAAAGCGCCAGCGATCCGATACGCGAAGAAGGCTGTTGCCGGGGGTGTTGACGGCATTATCATTCTCGGCTACGAGTGCGGCGGTCATCCCGGCATGTTTGATATTCCGATAATGGTGATTCTTCCACGGGCGGTTGATGAGCTCAATGTACCCATTATAGCGGCGGGGGGTATTGCCGATGCCCGCGGATTTGCCGCTGCACTGGCAATGGGTGCAGACGGCGTGCTCATGGGAACGCGGTTTGCCGCAACCCGGGAAAGCACCATGCACGAGAACTTCAAGCAGAAGTACGTGGAGGCGACCGAGCTTGATACGGTCCACATTATGAGAAGCCTGCGAAATCCGCTTCGCTGCTATCGCAACAGTGCTGTCGAAAAGGTCCTCGATATGGAAGCGCGATCGGCAACGCTCGAGGAGCTGCTCACCATCGTGGGGGGCAAGAAGGGACGGGCCGCCTACGAAGCGGGTGACTGGGAACGTGCTCCCTTCCCCTGCAGCCAGGCAGTTGGCATGATACATGAGATAAAAACCATCAAAGAAGTGGTCACCGAGATAATCGAAGGTGCCCACAAAATCCTCAGCAACCTCAGATCTCTGGAACAGAAATGAGAGCGACTGACACCTGGAGGAGAAAAGCCATGAAAATCAAGAAGCTCTTGGAACCAATCACCATCAATAAAACAGAAATATCGAACAGAATCGTTATGCCCGCCATGGGGCTTATTTACACGCACGACTATTCCTTTTCCGATCGTTTTCGCGAATTCTACCGGGAGCGGGCACACGGCGGCGTTGGATTGATGATCATCGGCCCCGTTGCTATCGATCGGGTGGGCAGTGCGCCGTTCATGCCCGCCCTCTTCGACGATTCCTATATCAAACCATTCAGTGACTTCATAGACGAGCTGCACCGCGAAACCAACGTGAAACTCGGCACGCAGCTCTTTCAGATGGGCCGGAACGCCTTCTCGTTGCTCAGCGGAATGCAGCCTGTCGCCCCGTCACCGGTGAAGAGCGTCCTCTCCAAGGAGGTCCCCCGCGAGATGACGAAAGACGACATCGAGGAGGTCAAGCAGGCTTTCGCCGACGGCGCCCGCCGCGCACAGGAGGCGGGCTTCGATTACATAGAGATACTCGGCTGCACCGGATACCTTATCAGTCAGTTCCTCTCACCGGTGACCAATCTCCGAACAGATGAATATGGCGGAACGCTTGAGAACCGGATGCGCTTCGGCCTCGAAGTCATCGGAGCGGTCCGGGCGGCAGTCGATGATGACTGTGCGGTCGGAATAAGGGTTGCCGGAAGCGACTTCATCGAGGGGGGGCAAACCAATGAAGAATCAGCCATCTTCTGCGCCGCGGCAGAGGATGCCGGCGTGAATGCAATAAATGTGACCGGCGGTTGGCATGAAACCAACATCCCGCAACTCACCACCAATGTTCCTCCTGGCACTTTTATCTATCTCGCCAGGGGAATCAAGGAGAAGGTGACCATTCCCGTCTTCGCCTCAAACCGACTTGGCAATCCTTTCGTTGCGGAACGGGCACTTCGATCAGGCGCCTGCGATATGATCTGCATGGGCAGGCCGCTCATCGCCGATCCGGAACTGCCGCGCAAGATACAGGAGGGCCGTTTCGATGAGATAGTGCCCTGTATCGCCTGCAATCAGGGGTGCTTCGATTCGATATTTTCCGGAACAGCAGTGCACTGCGTCATGAATCCGCGAGCGGGACGCGAGGGAGATCTCGCAATTGAGCGGGCCAAGGAGAAGAAGAAGATTCTGGTTGCCGGCGGCGGACCGGCAGGTATGGAATTCGCCCTTACGGCCGCTCAGCGGGGGCACGATGTTACCCTCTACGAAAAGGGGCCGACGCTCGGCGGGCAGATAAATCTCGCAAAGATGCCTCCGGGGAAGGGTGAGCTTCAGAATCTCATCGACAGTCTCTCAAACCGGATGAAACATGCCGGCGTAACCGTGAAGCTTGCTACGGCACTTACCCCTGAGATCGTTCAGCGTGAACGCCCCGATCATCTCGTGGTCGCAACGGGAGCGGTACCCTTTGAGATCAAAGTGCCCGGCATCGATAAACCGCACGTGGTGAGCGCCTGGGATGTCCTCCGTGAGGAGATATGCGATTTCGGCAAAGAGGTGGTTATTATCGGCGGGAGCGCCACCGGATGCGAGACAGCCCACTACATCGCCTCCCTGGACACCCTTGACAGTGATACCTTCGCCTTCCTGATGTATCACTATGCAGAGGAAACTGAGTGCGCCATGAAAATGCTCCACGGCATCACGCGGAATATAACCATAATTGATCTCGTCGAGCGCCTTGCGGACAATGTGGGCCGCACGCAGCGATGGTCACTCATGAAGTGTCTGAAGGTCCTTGGAATCACCCTCCGCCCGCAGACAAAGCTTGTTGAGATAACGGACGATTCAGTAATTGTAGAAACCGAGCGGGGGAAGGAGTTCATTCCCGCGGACATGGTCATCACCGCTGTCGGTGCTGTTTCCGCAAATGATCTTCCGGAAAAAGTTGCAGCGCTGAATATCCCGGTCATCACCATAGGAGACGCCCGGGGCCCCAGAAAGATCACCGATGCGATTCGGGAGGGTTTCGAAGAGGCGCTCAGGATATAGCACCGCTATACACGAAAAGCATCACGCGGCATTCAATTCCGCTCAACGGCATTCTCCAGGGGTTCAAGCATCTTCGCGTTTATCTGCGCCTGGAACTTCCTCCTGAAACCGGGCAGCTTCAGGAGCTTTCTGAGAAGGACTCCCGTCAACCGCATTTTCCGCTCCGAATGGGGGAAATCGAAGAGCCCGTGCTCTTTATAGTACCGGTAGTTTTCAACGAAAATAAACCCGGCGACAAAATTGATATCACGGAGAAGCTTCCGTCCGCCAGCACCGAGGAAGCTCACCGGTTGCTTGTAATTGGTCTCGAGGCCCCAGATGATTCGATTCGAGAGATCCTTAAGGAGCGCCGTCACCCGTTCCGAGTCTGCGTACTCGTCTGTCACCCACCCGGCGATGTTGAGTCCAAACGTCTCGGCGAAGCAGGTAAAGAGCTGCCGAAGATTGGGAAGCTGCCGCAGGGGACCGGAGATGATGAAGCCGCCCTGTTTTCCCTCGAGCGTCGGGCGATGAGCATTCACGAAAAACCGGTCGAAGAACATCTTCCAGCGACTGGAGAGGTACCGATCCCTGATGGATCCCGCATAGATGATGGCATCAGCAGGCAGGAGCGTGTTCCGGTAAATGCTGTTCATATCATCATCGTAAATACACACCCCGTCATAACAGCAATGGAGACAGCACTTACAACCACCCCGAAGATGTATCTCGTTGAGGTTGACGACCGTAACCTCATTCGGCATTGATCTGACAAAGACATCGATCATATTATTGAGATTAGCATCCTTCTCGGTTGCATCGGTGAGCAGTACAATGCTTCTGTCGCCCAGCACCGGTACACTCTGGAAGTCACCCGGTTTATATTCGGGAACATCATACGATACCGGATCATATTCCCGAGCAACCGGTATCCCCTTCTCGATGTGATTGAAAAAATCATCGGCAAATCCGAGAAGATTACTCCGCTCCCGGCGAACCATCAGGTCACGGAACATCGCCGAGTAGCCGGCGAGATAGCTCATCCCCAGATCTTCGCTTATGCCACGAAGATAATTATGAGAAGTATGATCGAAGAGATGCATAGAGGTGCTTATCGCCGTTGCATATTTACCCTTGAAAACCGGCTGCTTTCCTTTTTCAAATACCATTTCGATAAAACGTTTCATTCGAGAGGGGACGAGAAAATAGGTAATCGGATAAACCCATATGATTCCGTCGGCCTGCGCAATCCCATCCAGTACCTCCTGAAAAAATTCACTCTTTTCGAGATCATCGGATTCATACCCTACGGCGAATACCCGATATTCATTATCGGGAAAGTGCTTCTCGATGTACCGGAAGTACTGCATGGTGTTGCTCTGATCCCCTTTGGGGCTTCCGTTCAGAACTGTTATTTTCATGAGCTCCCTCCTTCTTCTCTCTTCTTTCAATCCAAATTCTCAAAGG
>CAZZCF010000003.1:0-60886 GCA_964652955.1 uncultured Leptospirales bacterium | reverse complement strand
GCTCCGCCGCCGATTGATATGATTCTCGAATCACGGTAGTATCGCGATATCAACATCTCATTCATGAAACCCATGCCACCGAACATCTGCAAACAGCCATCGGAAACGTCTCTGAGCAACAAGCCGCCGTACAGTTTTCCCATGGAAACCTCTCTGGTCACATCAAGGCCCTGCTCCTTCATTCGGACGACATGATAGGTGAGCTGCTTCAAGCATTCGATCTGGGTCAACCAGTCCGCCAGTCGGTGCCGCAAAACCTGCTTTGTTATCAACGGCTTTCCGAAGACAATCCGCTCCCTGATATAATCAACCGTGAGATCTATTATATCCTGTGAAGCGACATAGCCAAGCGGGAGTGCACAGAAGCGCTCATGCTGGAACTGCTGCATCTGATAGATAAAGCCTTCACACTCATCACCGATGAGATTTGCAGCCGGCACGCGAACATTGTCGAAGAAGAGCTCCGCGGTATCGCTGCTTCGAATGCCGAGCTTATCCAGCTTCTTGCTGATACCGAATCCCGGAAGATCGGTGGGCACCACAAAGAGCCCGAAGGAATGATATCCGGGCTTATCATCCGTCCGTGCGAGGAGCGTGAGAAAATCAGCCTGCGTCCCGTTGGTGATATAAGTCTTCGAACCGTTGATGACATAGGAATCGCCATCGCGTTTCGCCCGCGTTCGGAGTGCTGCAACATCCGACCCGGCGCCCGGCTCGGTGACCGCAATTGCCGCAACCATATCACCGCTTACCGCAGGCTTGAGATAAGTCTCTTTGAGATACTCACTGCCAAATTCGGCAATCGCGGGAGTGGCCATGTTCGTCTGAACCCCGATGGCGATAGATGGTCCGAATCCCTGAATGTGCGATATCTCCTCGAGGAATACCAGCTCGAACCAGTAATCGAGCCCCTGACCGCCGTATTTCGGATCGTACCGAATGCCGAGCAGCCCGAGATCGCCCATCTTTTTAAACAGATCGTGCAGCGGGATCAGCCCCGTTTCCTCCCACTCATTGATGTAGGGATTGATCTCATTATCCACAAGCTTCTTTACCAGTTCCCTCAGTGCATTATGATCATCGTTAAAATACATCAATCCTCCTGCCCTCTCGTAGTAAGCAGTGCGCGCACGACCGCGAACAGAACGGGATGTCCGGTGACGCCGCATGACGAGACCGTGCGTTCACACACTGCCCAGCAAAACGTCACCCAGCAGCGTGAACATCCCTTACGGCTTCAGTGTTCTGCTGATAATCTCGAGCATGATCTCCGAGGTGCCCGCATAGATGGTATTCACCCGCGCGTCCATATAGCTCTTGGCAATCTGATACTCCGTTGAGTAGCCATAGCCACCGTGCAGTTGAACGCCATCGTCGACAACGCGCTTGAGCATTTCCGGAACCCAGTATTTCCCCATGCTCGTCTCAGTGACGATGTTTTCTCCCTTCATATGCTCCTCGATGAGCCGATCGACAAAGGCGCGTCCGATCTCAATCTCCGTGGCCATCTCGGCGAGCTTGAATCTCGTGTGCTGAAAGGCGGCCAGCGGCTTCCCGAACGCCTTTCGATCCCAGCACCACTCGATACAGAGATCCAGGATGGCCTCTGCGGCGGCCTGATTGCCAATGGCGACAACGAGACGCTCCTGCTGCAGCTTCTGCATCAGATAGATAAAGCCGGCGCCCTCTTCGCCAAGGAGGTTCTCCATCGGCACCACGCAGTCGTTGAAGAAAAGCTCCGCAGTATCCTGAGCGGGTATCCCTATTTTCGGGATTTTGTTTCCGCGCTCGAATCCCTTCATGCCGCGCTCGACAACCAGTAGCGACACCCCCCGGTGAGGGGGATCGGAATTCGGATCGGTCTTCACAGCAACCACGACAAGGTCTGAGAGAAGACCGTTGGTGATAAAGGTCTTTGAGCCATTGACGATATAATTATCACCGTCACGAATGGCGGTCGTGCGAATTGCGGCAAGATCACTTCCCGCATCCGGCTCAGTCATGGCAACAGCGAGTATTGTCTCACCGGTAGTGCATTTCGGCAACCAGCGTTTCTTCTGCTCCTCATTCCCGAAGCTCAACAGATAGGGTGCAACAACATCATTGTGCAATCCGATACCCAATCCGCAGCCGCGGTCAAAAGCCTTTGCCGACTCTTCAAGAATAACAACCGAATAGAGAAAATCTGCGCCATAGCCCCCGTATTCCTCCGGCAGAAAGGGGCACAGAAAGCCATTCTCGCCTGCCTTCAGCCAGATGTCACGGGTTGCGACACCGGCTTTTTCCCACTCCTCATACCGGGGAACGGCCTCATTCTGCCAGAATTTCCGAAAAGATGTTCTAAAGATCTCATGTTCCTCTGAAAAGATTCTCCGTTTCATACGAACTCCTCACATACAGTATCATTCGTTATGCCTCTCCTATTTAAATTCCGGCTTTCTCTTTTCCATAAAAGCGGACAGCCCCTCCATCAGATTATCCCGTTCACTATCGATAAACTCCATAAATGAATCCTGTTCCAGCTTCAACCCCTCCTCAAGCGGAAGATCACGGCTCCTGTTTGCCAGATGTTTCATATACTTCAATCCGCCCGGATTCTTATCGGCAATTCTCTCTGCAAGCTTTTCCGCCTCCTCCATCAGCTTCTCATCCGGGACCACGCCGGTAACCAGACCAATTTCCTTTGCCTCACCGGCTGACATCCATCTCCCGGTGAAGAGGAGATACTTTGCCCGCTGTTCGCCAATCTTCCTGGGCAATCGCTGCGATCCACCACCACCCGGAATGAGACCAAAGTTGGCATGATAATCGCCGATAGTCGCATTCTCGGCGATGAGAACGATATCGCAGCAGAGTATAAGCTCGAGACCGCCAGCGAGCGCAAAGCCGTTTACCGCTGCAATGACCGGCAGCCTGCTTTGCTCACAGGAGTTGAATGCATCATTAATCGCCTGCATCATCTCCTGCCGCTTTTCCGCGCTCTCGTCCAGTAGCGACCGTGCGAACTTGAGATCGGCTCCCGTAGAGAATGCACCGCCTGAACCGGTGACAATCAGCACCTTTATCTTTCTGTTGTCCTCAAGACCCCGAACGGCCTCGGCAAACTCTTTACACAGTGTTAAATTCCAACTGTTCAGAGCATCGGGTCGGTTCAGGGTAATCCAAGCGATACCCCTCTTTTCATCTGTCTCAAGAATCAAACATTCATATGACATAAAATCATCCTCTCCCCTGTTGATCATCCACCGTATAATTCCTCACCATGTTACACGAAACGGTAACGGTGAAGGCGCTCCTGCGCAAGGGGACAACACGGCAGAAAGCGGCCTCACTCCCCTTTAAAATCGGGTTGCCGTTTCTCCATTCTCGCCGCAATCCCCTCCTGAACATCCTTCGTTCCCACCAGGCAGCTCTGGGCAAAAGCTTCCAGTTCCATCTGTGAGAACTTGTCCATGTGCAGGCCCCGGTCGATAATCTTCTTTGCAACTCCCACAGCGAGCGGCGCATTCCGGTTCAACAGATCGGAAAACTCCAGAGCCGCATCGAGGTGTTTGTCAGGCGCGGCGATTCGATTGATCAATCCAATGGCAAGCGCTTTCTCGGCCGGAATCTCATCTGCGGTCATGATGATCTCCTTGGCAAGGCTTAATCCCACCAGGCGCACGAGCCGGGTCGTTCCTCCGATATCAGGTATCAAGCCAAGAGCCACTTCGGGAATGCTGAACCGGCAATCAGATGTCATAATTCTGAAGTCGGCTCCCAGGCACAGCTCCATGGCCATGCCGAAGCAAATGTTGTGCATGGCGCAGATAATCGGCTTCTCGATCCGCTCCATGAGAGTGAATATAGACTGCAGCTCATTGATGGCTTTTCGGACGCCCCAATTGCTGCCACCGACAACCTGCCCGATGCTCGCAAGAAAGTTCAGGTCTATGCCCGATGAAAAGCACTTTCCGGCACCGTAAATAATGATGGTACGAATCTCCTTCTCTTCTTCAGCTTCAAGGAGTCTTTCCTTGAGTCCCTCCATGAGTTCTCCGTTTATCGCATTCCTCTTATCGGGGCGATTGAGCATGATAAACCCATTCATTCCTGAAATCTCCAGCTTGACCACATCGCTCATGGCCTTCTCCTTTCTGATGGTTTTGATGATTTGACCACTCGAGAGCTGGCATCGCTCCAGCGCTGTGCCGATAACCGATCCGTGATACCCTTTGACGATGCACCTCCCGGCACTAGGTACAACCGTTCACCTTTCACTCACTCTTCTTTGAACCCTGAATGAAGCTCTTGACAAGCTCGAAGAATTGCTTGGAGAACACCAGGATAGCCTGATTCCTGTTCTCCAGATTTATCGCCGCCTCAAGTGAGGGAGCATCGATGTTCTGATCAAGTGCTCTTTTGGTATACTTGAGTCCACCGATGCTCTTCTGCAACATCGGCCGAGCATATGAAACAGCAGCGTCGATGAGCTCCTCCTGCGGGACGACTCTGCTCACCAGCCCGCTCCGCTCCGCCTCATCAGCCAGGTACTTCCTTCCCGTGTAGAGGATCTCCGATGCCCGGGAGAGTCCGATCAGCCGCGGAAGAAGGTAGGAGGTGCCGAGCTCTCCTGCGGAGAGACCGATGTTGATAAATGAGGCGATAAAGCTCGCCTCGGGAGAGGCGACCCTGATATCACAGGCCAGTGCCAGAGAAAATCCTCCACCCGCCGCAGGCCCGTTCACCGCTGCGATGACCGGTTGAGGAATTCGCCGGATGCCCAGAACGATGGAGCCGAACCGCTCCTGAACCAGCTTGAGAAATCGCTCCGGATCGGCGAAGTAATCGGTATTCGAATACCTGGCGACATCCGCCAGATCAGCACCGGCACAAAAGCCTCTCCCCTTGCCCGTAATGATAAGAACACGAAACGGCTCATCGCGCGTGAGATAATCAAAGAGCTCTTCGAAGTCAACCAGCATCTCATCATTCATGGCATTGAGGCACTCCGGCCGATTCAGGGTCAGCAACCCGAGGCCGGGTTCCCGCTCTTCGAGTATCATCGTTCTAAAGTTCTTCATGATTCGCGCTCCTTTTTTTACTCCTGCTCCCGTATCATTGTATATTTACCGAAACCACCGCACCGGCTCACGCGGCCGTGATGCCAGCCGCCGGTTGAAGAGGCATCTGAGCCGTGCCCCGGCAATGCCTGCTCGCATCAAAAAACCGCTCGTCAACGGCGAATGTGAGGTCCACCGCTCACGTCTCCGGAATTTCCGGTCAAAGCCGCTTGTAAAGCTCTGAAAGTCCCTTTCCGCCTCCTCCCTGTTCAAGATCGCCTTCGCTGCGATCCTTCCCGAGAGGAGAGCACCCACGATACCGTATCCCCAGAAGGGCTCATACACCCCTGCGATGGTGCCGGCCAGTATTGTGTCCCCTGCGAACAGAACTGCTTTTCCGGGAACGTCCATCGCAACATCGACCCAAGGCTCCGGGTACTCACCCATGCCCAGTGATCGCAGAAGCGCTTTGAATGAGTCCCGGTTTGTATCGAGAACAGGCTGATGTGAGAACAGCAGGGCAAAATCAAGTCCATTGACCTGCGCGGTATAGGCGTAATCGGGTAACACGTATGGCCCCATGTAGATGTTTCCCGTCGTACTTTGATCATCTATCTCCCGATGAGACCAGGTGACGTAAATCCTGCGAGAGGGCAATCCCAGCCGTTCGTAGTGACCGGGGTACATCCCCGTTGCCACGATAGTGGTTTCCTCAAGCTGCTGTAGATCGATCCGGCTGTTGAATTCAAACCTCACGCCATCCTCTCTGGCCATGCGATACAGATGGTTATCTATTGATGTCTCACGCAGGCCCCGTTCCACACAGTAAGCATTGTTATGTGCTGTATACGGCGGGAGGGTAAGCTGTTTTGTCTTATAATAAAAACGCGGATAGGGATCGCAGCGGGTAAAGAGGTTATGCAGATCGAAACCGACGTACTCCTCGAGCTCCGAAAGCTGCACCGGTGTTGTATGCACCGAGGGATGAAATTTCGGGGAACCGCCGATGCCATCCTGATTATCGTAAACGGTTACCTGTACACCTTCCCGGGCCAGCAGCACTGCTGCTGTTAAACCGGACAATCCGGCACCGACGATATGCACTCTCACCGTTTCTCCTCCCGTGCACAGAAATCGCTATGTTTTTTTGAATTCCTCATCTATCTCCTTATAGAGATCGAGTTTCTTCACCTTCCCCAGGGGAGTCATCGGGAGCTGTTCCCTGATAATGATATCCTCTGGAATCTTGTACCGGGCGAGCTTATCAGAGAGGAACGATTTTATCTCGTCAGGAGATGCCGTTGAACCGGGCTTGAGCACCACATATGCTCTGCCAACCTCACCCATAACCGGATCCGGCCGTCCGAGAACGGCAGCCATGAATACATCCGGATACTTTGCTATCTCCTCCTCCACTTCGGGTGGATAGACGTTCTCCCCGCCCCGAATATACATCTCCTTCTTCCTGCCGACGAGCATCAGATAGCCATCATCATCCAATTTCCCCATATCCCCGGTATGCAGAAATCCCTTCTCGTCAAAAACTCTTTCGTTCTCTTCGGGCAGATTCCAGTATCCCCGCATCACGTGATCGGACCTTATGCACACCTCGCCGACCTCTCCCTGAGGAAGCTCCGTGTTGTTCGGATCCTTAATAGCAATCTCCACCCCGTCAATGGGCATCCCGACGGTGTATTTGAGCTTCTCCTCGCTGTCAGTTGCAAGGGTAAACGTAAAACAGCCTGTCGATTCGGTGAGGCCGTAGGCGTTCTGGGGAAAAATTCCCATGCGTTTATCGATTTCAAGAATGAGCTCCGTCGGGCACGGCTGACTGGAGACAATCGCCGTTCGAACTGAGCTCAGATCGTACTTATCCACATTTGGATTTAAGAGCTGAAGCGCGTACTGCGTCGGCACCTGTCCGATGATGGTTACGCTCTCATCCTGAATGAGCCGCAGGGTCTCTTCGGGATCAAAGGTATCAACCATGACAAGCTTCGCACCCGCATTGAGGCAGGTAATCACCGCCATAACAGCTCCACCGACGTGATTCAGGGGGAGATCGAGGAGCAGCGAGTCATCACCGCTGAAACCGGTAAACTGAATCTCGCGGTCGGTGTACAGGACAAGCGCTTTCTGTGTCAATACTGCGCCTTTGGGCTTACCGGTGGTACCCGAGGTATAGACGAAGAGAGCGGGATCATCGGGAACAACCTCTGCACGACGTTCGTCGAGTGCAGGTTCGGGCCCTGCAAGAAATTCATCGTAGGATATCATCCAGTCCCGGGGAGGACGCGCCTCCATGATAATAATGTTATTCAGCACCAGTGAATCCCGAATCGACTCGATATTCGCGACAAAGTCCATCCCTGAAAACCCGCTTGCCATGACGAGCTGCGAAACCCCGGAATCCTGAAGAATATACTGTATCTCCGGCGGGGTAAATCTCCAGCTGACCGGCACGGCCGCTGCGCCGATCTTCAGCGCACCCAAATAGGTAAAGAGAAATTCTGTCCAGTTTGGCATATAGATGCCGACCCGGTCCCCCCGCCGGGTCCCGAGCTTGAGCAATCCCATGGCAGCTCTATCCGATTCGCGATCATAGTCCCTATAGGTTATCCGCTCATCCTTGAAAACAACCGCGAGTGAATCCGGCCGTTCGGCAGCGTGTTTTGCGAAGAAGTCCCCGACTATCATAGCGATACCTCCACAAAATGCACGTTCTTTCGTATGGATTCTGAACTCACTTCACATTATCCTGAAACAGGTACAAACTCTTTATACGAGACCGCTCCCCGCTTCGAATACCATGTTCTTGCTCGAGCATATATCTCAACGGAATTTCGGAGATCGCTTTTCCTGAAAGGCCCGCACCCCCTCCTCCGTTTCACCGCTGTACGCCAGTATCTGCATGAGCTCCGGTTCACAGATAAACATGTTGCCGAAACCCTCCATTGAAGCCCCGAGCGCAATCTTCTTTGTTATCCTGACACAGGTCGGGCTCCTCTGTGATATTTTCGCTATGAAATCTCTCGTGGACGCTTCCAGAGAATCGCCCGGCACAACCCTGTTCACCAGATTGAGCCGATACGCTTCCTGTGCTGATATCGGCTCAGCGATCATGATAATTTCCATTGCCTTCGAGGCGCCAACCATGCGGACGAGCCTCGGGGTACATCCCCAGGTAAAGTAGGTTCCTATCATAGTCTCCGGTACGACAAGGGTGCTCTCTTCCGTCATGATTCTGAAATCACAGGCCATTGCGACGGCCATACCTGCACCGACAACCACCCCTCGCAGGGCAGCAATGGTTACCTGCTCAACACTCTCCAGACTTCGCATCAGCTCATGGCCGGCAAGCTGCCCCCGTCGGGCCAATTCGGGAGTAAATTCAGAGGGATCCTTAATCTCTTTGAGATCAATACCGGCAGTGAAATGATCGCCGACCGCGGTGAGGATAACGAATCGGAGGGAGGTGTTATTCCTCAGTGAATGCCAGACTGATATCAGCTCTTCCATCATCTGATCATTGAAGAGATTCAAATTCGGACGGTTTAGAGCCACGGTCAAAACCTCGCCGGATTGCTCCAGCCGTATTGTTTCATAGGTGCTCATTCCCTTCCCTCCCCTCGCGACGATCTGCACTGCTAAATCTTCTCATCTGCTCTCAGAAGAGCGCACGGTAACCATCGTTCAATTTTCAGGACATCATCAGAGAAAAGCATCATATGTGCGTGCACTCCCGAACCGCCGATAGGGCCGGGAAATAAGACAGTGACATGGTATTGATACTGTGCTCTGCCGATTCAGTCAAGCCATTATCTTCGCGCGAGAAACATCAGAGTAAGCTCGATGCGTGAAATATCAACTCGCCGAAAGGTGCATGAAGCGCATCCGATCTGACCCGCTCTGCCCTCAGCGAGCTGATATCACCGGTTCCTTCTCAAATCCGAGCCAAAGGCACCGCCCGAATCTGACTCGCCACAGATTCCGGTGAGCGGAGATCAGGCACGGATCACAAAACAGGAGGAACTGGGGAGATTGGTGCCGAAGAATTACCCCCTCATAGCATCGAATGCCCTTCTCCGCGCTTCAAGAGGCTGCACCCGTCATAGGTGCGTTGCGTGAGTTCCTGCCGTATATACCAAAGATACTATTGAATTCTCTTATTCCACTTCTGTATCTCTTCTTCAGCTTCGTCCATCATCCTCTTCAGGAGCACTTCACAGGTAACGATATCGTGTATCAATCCGATGGATTGGCCAACCATCATCGGTGCGAGTTCCACATGGCCGTCTTCCCATGCTTCTTTCATCCGCTCGCCGGCGATGAGCGGGTAGAGCTCCTCAAAACCTCCGCCGCGCTTCTCTATCTCGAGAATATCAGCTATAACCTTATTCTTCAGCGCCCTTCCCTGCAGGTGCATCGATTTCCCGAATATGGTCGTGTGATGCTCTTCTCTCTTCACGAGCTCCTGCTTGATATTCTCATGAACAACACACTCCTTTGTCGCCATGAAGCGGCTGCCCATCATCACCCCATCGGCTCCCAGCATCAGCGCTGCGGCAATGTTCTTCCCCGTTGCGATTCCGCCGACCGTCACCACCGGTATCGACACCTCTTCGACAATTCGCGGGGTGAGCACCATTGTAGTAACATCATCATCCAGAGGGTGTCCGCCCTCCTCAATTCCTGCGGCATAGATGCCGTCGTAGCCGACCTTCTCGGCGTGCACGGCATGGCGCACCGCACCCACCTTATGAAACATCTTGACACCCGCCTTCTTGAGCATCTCGATGGTCTCCATACCACCCGCCTTGTCGAGGGGAGCACCGGAAACCTCGATACCGGCTATCTTCTCCTCTGCGCAGACCCGCAGGTACATGTTATAGTGCTCGGCGGTAATACGAACCGAGGGAAGGATGGTTATTCCTACAAAAAACGGCTTGTCATCGGTGAGTCTCTTCACCTCATGAATTGCAGCTCTGAAATCCTCCTCGGTTTCGTAATTCGCCGCGGTGAGGTTGCCGAGTCCTCCCGCATTGGAAATAGCAGAACAGAGTTCCGGTTTGCTCAACCACATCATAGCCCCACAGATTATGGGATACTTGACGCCGAACATTTCAGTGATCTTCGTTTGTATCATGGTATTCTCCTTATACGTAAAGTTTACTCTTTTCTGATTCCCTTAGTCATATCAGAGAGATATATCACTCACTTATTACGTCAATACAGTGATTGCAATACAAAGATTCTGTTCCTCTCATAACGTGCTCAGGGGATGATGATCTGAGAGGGTAATGCACCTCCGACCGCTCGTCCTAACTCAGATCAATACCTCAAGATCTTCAAGCGGGTAAGAGACACAGGAGTGAATATAGCCAAACTGCCGGTCAGATTTTCGTACCAGCGCTCCCGGCGGCTGAAATACTGTTCCGGAAATGAGCTTTACCCGACACATGCTGCACTCGCCCGATCGACACAGCGAGGGAACCATCACACCGTTCTTCTCGAGGGAAACCAGGAGCGGTTCCGAGGCAATTGCATCAAAGGATTTATCGCCTCTCACCGTTACCCGAAAAGTGTCGTCTTTCTTAACCGTTTTGGGCCAGCCCTGAAATTCCCATATGTTATTCGGTGCTCCGTACATCTCTTTGCGCATCTTCCTCCGGGGAATGCCGAGCTTTTCCACCTCGGGAAGACAGAAATCGTACATTGCCTGAGGCCCGCAGATGAAGAAGCTCTTTCCGGTCACATCGCCAATCACCTCGCGGATGACTTCGGCACTGATGTAGCCACACTTTCCGGTATAGCTCTCGGGAGGATTCTCGATCACCGGAATATAGTGTATTGCATCGTATCGCTCCGAAATGCGGGTCAGCTCATCATGAAAAATAATATCATCAAAACTCCGGTTTCCATAGAAGAGGTACACCGTTCGATTCAGTCCGCATTCCACTATCTCCCGTATCATGCTCATGAAAGGGGTGATGCCGCTTCCTCCGGCAAGGCAGACAATGGTGTTATCGTGAACAATCGGATTGAAGTGAAAATTCCCCTCGGGACCGGAGCTCTCGAACAGATCACCCGCTCGAACCCTGTCGAGCATATAATTCGATACGAGCCCATTCTCGACCCGTCTGAGCGTAATGTCATAATACCCCGTCTGATTCGGCTGCGAAGAGATGCTGTATGGCCTGCTCGTTCGAATGCCGTCAATTTCAAGCGAAAGGGCGATATACTGACCCGCCTGAAAGGGGGGCAGATAGTTATCGGTTGCAACAAGCCGGAATGTCTTTGTCGATAGCGTTTCCTCGAAAACATCCTGTACCTTGAGGGACATCGCCTTGGGATGGAGGAGGTTGATATATTTCTCGACCGAACCCTTCTCCAGACTGTAATCGGTGCCGTACTTCCGTGAAATCTCGATCTCCTTGACAATCTCATCATAGCCATCGAGCTGCTTGATAATATCCTCTTTCATACCATTCCTCCTTATACTCTCAATACACTCCCGGACGCTACCGGTTCAACTCCTTGAGCAACAATCGCGCTGCAGCGACACCGGATTCCAGCGTCGGCTGAAATCCGGGATAACCGGCCCAGGCGCCGGCACTATAGAGCCCCCGAATGCTCGGACGCGGTGAAACAAAGAGGTTAGAGCTCCTTACTAACTGCTCAAAACCGTATACCGCTCCGTACGGATGCCCCAGATAGCGAAGGTGAGTGAGCGGCGTTGCAACCTCAATCTCCTCAATATGATTCCGAATTTTCGGAAAGACCGTTTCGGCTCGCTTCAGCATCGCTTCACCTATCCGATACTTCTCCCGGGCATAGTGTCGGGGGGGTATTTTCAGCCACGGCTCTCCGTATTTCAGGGTCACCAGCGCCACCTGACTCGTACCTGCCCCGGAAAACTCGGGCGTCATGGCATCATAACAGGTGAAGAGCATTGCATCCAGATCGCCGATCTCAATCGTGTGCAACCGCTGGGCAGCCTTATCCGAATCGGTCGTTCCGCAGATAAAGGTTGTGGATTCGTTAATCCCCGCCTCCTCGGGCTCGCAATCAAGCCCCATATACAGAGTGAATGCGGAGATGCTGACTGCTGATTGCCGCAGCTCCATACGAACATCCTCGGGCATCGGCTCATCAAGGAGATCAACGTATGTAGAAATCTTTGATGCATTGGAGATAACAAATTTTGCGGGGATCTCCTCATTATCTTCCGTGACCACGCCCATGACCGCGCCCTTGTCCACCATTATCTTTTTTGCTGCACAGTTAAAACGGATTTCACCACCGTTGGACAGTATCTCATCAGCAAGGGCATTGGAAAGAGCCTGCGATCCTCCGAGAAGGTGGCCAGGCTTAAATTCACAGTAGGAGTAGAGGATCGCTGCCAGATCGACAACCGTCATCAAACGTGGAGGAACGCCGATATAGCTCCAGTACGGTGATACGACAAATTTGAGAAGGGGATCGGTAAAAATGCTATCCAGCACCTCCTGGAGATTCCTGAGGGCGTATTTAAAATAGAGGGGATACTTCTCACGGCTGACCTCGGGATCGCCGAGATAGAAGGCACCGATAACCTCGGTAAAGAGATTGCGCACGAGATCATAGAACTGGACGATAGCCTCTTTCTCATCAGGAAAGTGCTTCTGGAGCTCATCAACAATCGCCGCCCAATCCGGCCTGAGGGTAATATCAACGACACCGGGTATGACCACCCGGTAGAGATCGCTCATCTCTATAAATTCGAGCTTCTCGGTTACTCCAAGCCTGTCCATCTGGCCGCGGAGCGGACCCGGCTTCTCCGGAGAGCCCATCCCGCTCAGCTGATGCAGCGCAACCTCGAATTCAAACCGTCCCCGACAGAAGCTCGTCGCACACCCGCCCGGCACATTATGGCGCTCCAGCAGGAGAACTTTGGCCCCCTTTCGAGCAAGCGTTGCCGCTGCGGTGAGCCCTCCGTTTCCCGCGCCTATGACCACGACATCATATGATCCCATATCGCCTCCCTGAAGAAGCAATTATGCCATAATCGCTTCTTGCGGTCTAACCGGTACCGCGACCAGCCATGAAACGGCACCGGAATCGGATGGTGCAACATAACAGCGTTACGTATATTCATTTTCATTTTTTCGTCAATAAAAAAAGTGAGCACCCGTGAAAAATATTCCTACGCGTTCATTTTTTTCAAAATTGCCCGCGCGGATCGCATCCCTGACTCCAGCGTCGGCTGAAATCCGCAGAGGCCAAACCATCCGCCAACACCGAAGAGCCCCTTTATGTGGGGCACACTGGGAACAAAGAGGTCAGAGTCTTTGATCGTGTGATCAAAGCCGTATATCGAACCGCGGGGATGTCCCAGATATCGCATAAAGGTGAGCGGCGTTGCCACCTCAAACTCCTCAATGTGCTTTCTGACATCGGGATATGCCATCTCAATCACGCGAAGCATGTTATCAGCAACGCGATACTTCTCACTGACATACCGGTGAGGCGGAACTCTCAGCCAGGGATCGCCGTATTTCAGTGTCACCACCGCAACCTGGGAAGCGCCTTCAGGCGAGAAGCTCGGATCCCGCAGATCGTAACAGCTTGCCACGAGGGTATCCCGTTCATCGATATCTATATCTCGCATCTTCTCATAGGAGCGATCCGTGTCGGTCTCTCCGACGACAAAATTTGTCGACTCAGTGAAGCCAACATCCCCTGGAGCGCAATCAAGCCCCATGTATAGAACAAAACCAGACTGAGCAACCGAGCTCTGGCGAAGCTCATTGATAACCGTCTCGGGAACCTGTTCCGCATCGATGAGCTCCATATAGGTGGCAATCTTGGACGCATTGCTCACCACATATCGGGTTGCTATCTCGTCACCATCCTCGGTAATCACTCCCCTGATCTCCCCATCGGAAACGAGAATTTTCTCTGCGGCACAGGTATACCTGATCGTTCCGCCATTACCGATCACACAATCGGCAAGGGCGTTCGAGAGCGCCTGAGAGCCCCCCTTCAGGTGATAGGGCTTGAACTCGATGAAACCGAAGAACATCGCTGCCATATGATCGAAGGACATCAGACGGGGAGGCACTCCTATATAGCCCCAATAGGGCGAAAGGGCAAATTTGAGCATGGGATCGTCGAAGAACTCATCCAGTACATCCTGAGCACTCCTGAGGCCATATTTAAAATACAGCGGATACTTATCGGGGTTCGCTTCCGGATCCTTGAGGTAGAAAGCACCGATGGATTCGGGAAAGTACGTATATATCAGATCGAAGTATTTCGCAATTGCCTCCTTCTCCTTCGGAAAGTGCCGCGAAAGCTCCGCAACAGCCTCATCCCGATCCGGTCTGAGGGTGATATCGAGGCGATCGGGAACAAGCTGCAGACGGTAGAGATCCTCCGCGTGCACAAACTCGAGCTTGTCCAGCACTCCGAGAGCATCCAGCTGGCGCCGCAGAGGTCCCGGTTTCTCGGGAGGGCCCAGACCGCTGAGTTGATGCAGTGCCACCTCGAACTCAAATCTTCCCCGGCAGAAACTCGTCGCACACCCGCCGGGAATATTATGCCGTTCGAGGAGGAGAACCGACACTCCGTCCTTCGCAAGCCGTGCAGCAGCCGCCAGACCGCCATTTCCAGCACCAATTACCACCACATCATACTTTTCCATGCTATCACCTTCTTAGGAAAAATTTAAACGCCTCTATAAGATAACACTGTTATGTTCTGTCAATAAAAAAAAGAGAGCCCGGGGTCTCTCGTGCAAAAAATTTCCATTATACAGTATCGATCGAATATTTCAAGAAGCCGGACATCCGCTGCAGAAGGTCTCGCCAGTACCGTCTCCCCCTCACAAATCCTCCTCTCGGGCAGCCAGAATTATCTCCACCGCCTTCCGGGCGCCATTCCCCACCACCTTCGAGCAGTGATCCATCATCCCGCCATGTAGTGCTTCCTCCATCTCTTTCGCATCACGGAGATTATATGTTCGACCCATCAGCTTCTTCTGAATGTCAAAGCATCGGCATGATCCATACCGTTCGATAAAATCCTCATAGAGCCTGAATGCAAGCTTATAGGATTTCATGGCCGCAAAGGGATCAGAGAAATTCTCCCGCTCTCTTCCGAATAGCAGTCCGATAGCCATAACACCGGCGGCAAGTGCACCACAGGATCCATCCCCGGAGAGGCCAATACCGTCTGCCATGCCGCTCGCCGCCCTGAAGGCATCATCGCTCTCAATACCCAGAACATCGAGAATGGCGGCCAGGGTGCTCTGCGAACAACCGGTGCATCGCCTCTCATTCTGCACCCCTGTCTCATATGCCCTCACGAGTATCTCTTCGGGCACCTTCTTCGTGCTCTTTCCGGACATCGTTTCCTCCTCGCTGTGTATTCCTCGAATGAAAAAAATCCGCTCCTCATCACCTGTGATCATATCCCTGAAGCATCATCTCGGGGCGCGCAGAGAGCAGCTTCCCATAGTATTCGATAAGCACATCAGGCCTGTTGGTAAAGAAACCATCAGCACCGGCAACAAGGGAGAAGAGCCTGAAATGCAGTACCCTGTCAATTGTATAGACATGAACGAGCATTCCACGCCGATGAGCTGCACCGATATTCCACGGAAAGGCGAGATAGCCAACCGGTCCGATGCTCGCATCAACATCGCGCGCTTCATCGAGCAACCTGCTCCAGCCCTTCTCCTTCTCTTCATCTTCGCCCATCAGGTACACCCGGGGCACCTCGGGGGCAAGCGCCCGAAGCGCGGCCAGGCTCTTCCATTCAAATGACTGAAAGATAATTCTCGCCGGCCCATACCCTACGGTTATCCGTGCAGGATTATCCCCTTCGGGAGGGCGCGGGGGGGAGCCGATCCATCCCCTGCTTCTCAGGAGCCCAACCAGATCCTCCTCGATGCCGGGAAATCGGTCTGCTTCCTTTGTTTCGAGATAGAGCCCCGGCCTGTTCTCACCCGATTCAGCAATATCAATTAACTCGTCAAGGGTGAGTATGCGCACCCCCACAAATCCTTTCCGGGCACGATCGGGAAATTGTGCATTAAACCAGCTCCCCGCATCCAGCTTCTTTATCTCGGCAAGGGTAAACCGATCCACTGTTTCTTTTATCCTGGCGGGGAACACCGCGGCGATATCAGTTGTGCGCTCAAAGGTGTCATCGTGGAGCGCTATCAGAACACCATCACGGGTTCGCTGAATATCGGCTTCGAGGTATTCCGCTCCTATCTCCCTTGCCAGAATAAAGGCCGGTGCGGTTTCCTCGGGAGCCATGTACGAGGCACCGCGATGAGCAACCACCGTCGGGTAGGGAATGCCTGCCTCCCGGCATGCCTCCTCACCTCTTCCCGGCGAGGACATGAGACGAAAGACAGCGATCAGCAGCACCAGCAATGCGATGAGAACGATACATACGACGACGATTACCTTGAAAATTTTCATTTTTCCCCTCATGTTCGTAAAGTTAATGATACGCCGCATCGTACTGTCTGAGAGAAGGCATATATAGAAATATTTTTTTCTTGTATAATAATTTTAACCTGTTACCATATGCATCCACCACGTTGTGCTGACAAGAATTTTCCGGGTTGCCATTATCAGGAAATGTAAAAACTGAAAAGAGGAGTTCTCAATGAACAGAAAACAAGCTCTCGATGAGTACCTGAAGAAGCACACCATACCGGAATTCATTACGAAGAAGATCAATGTTAATTCATTTCTCACCGAAAACTTCGCCTACAGTGCATTGCGAATCGGGAATTCCATCGGTGATATGCTCGACATGTCCACCGAGGTCATCATCCTCGATGAGATCGCAAAGCAGTACAACTTGAAACTCAACACGACTGAACACGCTGAGCTCCACACCAACGGCATAACGGAAGACGATCTGGACAAACTGATAAAAGCGGCACTTCTCTTTGAGAACATCAAGAACAATAAAAAACAGTACAAGCAGATTCTCAAAGGAATCACCGATTTCATTCGCGGAGAAGCTCAAAACATCATACAATCAACTTCGTGATATGATTTATTCATATCAGCCCTTCCCGAAAACGCGGGGCTGTCATGCGCTGCAGGGGCACGCTGCTACTTCTTTTTTTTCTTTCCGGTTCCGGACACCCCCGTTATCTGAAATATAGGTATCGGCTTCTCCTTCCCCTTGACCCGAATCGGATCAAGCTTCTTTCCGATGAATCTCTTCTTGGTTGCCTCTTCCATGATTGACTTCGAAGCAATAATCGTTCCGGCATCTGCCTGCGTACAGAGCCGTGCGGAGAGATTGACCGCATCACCGATAGAGGTGTGATCCATTCTATCTCGTGATCCCATTCTCCCATGAACAACCTCACCGCTGTTGAGACCGATACCCACCTCGACGGTTCGCAGTCCCTCATTCATCCGCTGCTTGTTGAGCTCCTCAATTGAATTGATAATATCCACAGCAGCAGCGAGTGCGTCATCCGCTTTCTTCTTTCCGCTGAAAATGGCCATCACCTCATCTCCAACGAATTTATCGATATCACCTCCGTGTTTCTTTATTATCTGTGCCTGTAGATCGAGATATTCGTTGAGAATACTCACGACCTCCTCGGGCTCCAATCTCTCGGACATGGCGGTAAAACCCCGAATATCGGAGAAGAGAAAGGCAAAATGCTCTTTGGAGCCTCCAAGATCGATGTTTCCCGATCGTGCCTTCTGCCGAACCATATCAACAGTCGACTGGGATACAAACTTCTGCATCTGCAACTTTTCCCGCAGGTGATTAATCATATTGTTAAACTCATCAGTCAGAATACCAATCTCATCATGAGTCACCACCTCGATATCAACATCGAGATCCCCGCCGCTCACGCGATTCACCCCGCGGGTGAGATCCATGATAGGCTTGACCATTCGCTTCGACGTAACCGTTGATATTGCCACACCGAGGAGGAGCATCAAAAAGCCGGAGATGAAGATATAAAGCTTTGCCCTGTTCACGGCACCCAGGACCGATTCCTCGGTAAAAACTATCTCAATAACACCGACTCTGCTCTCAAAAAAGGTAAACGGTATACGGTACTGAAAACAGGGTACGGCCTCACCGTCGATATCAAGCACAACCTCCTGTTTCTCGTTCTCTTTTACGGCAATCAGCTCCTTGAGCTTCCCCTTCGGAATATGCTTTCCATTCTTTCGCTGATCGGTATGAGCGACTATCGAAAAGCTCTTCTCCGCGAGAATCCCCTTTCTCCCCCCTTTCTGAAAAACATCGTAAACGGCAGCATAGACCATACCCTCGGGTTTGCTCCTGGCCAGCTTGCTCACAACCTCCTGCAAGATGAGCGAACGCCTGAAGAGATTGCTTTCGCCGGTGATCACCGATTCGGTGGATGCGATAGTCCCGGCAATAGTCCGACAGAGCTTGTCATTTGCAGAGAGGAGAGCACTCGTTGACATCGCAATGTATACGGAGCTCAAGAGAAAGATGATGATCAGGATAAGAACTGAGATGATAATCCCCCACTTGAATCGAATGCCGCCCTTCATTACAACATTCTTCAATAATTCAACTTGTTCAACAATCCGGTATGGAGAAAAGCCGTCCTTCATCATGTATCCCTTTCTGATATTCTCTTTAATGGCGCTGTTGACCGCTCTCCGCAAATATGCTCTCTTTATACATCTCACGTCTTCCGCTGGCAACTTTTTTTTAGTATACGGCCCACAGCAGCATGGAATTGACCGCAAAAAAGGATCGCCTTGTAACAAAACATCCCGTCGATGCTTGCATCGATCAATGCGATAGCACTGGCAGCGTGCTGCGGGGTATTCTATTTCAAAAAGCTGGCACCGGAGCGCCTCCTCTCCCCAATGAGTGCCATGGGGAACGATACCCCCTATACTTTAAAGAAATCAACCCTCATGGAAAGGGTCTCTGCCATTGCAGCGATATCGTCCGCATTTGCTGTCATCTCTTCGGATCCGGATGCATTTCTCTGTGAGAGCTCGTTTATCTCCGATACCGTCTTGACGATTTCATTGGCGGCACTCTTCTGCTCGTCGGTGGCGGTACGTATCTCATCGGCCTTTGACTGTACTTTTGCGGCCTCCCGGTTCACTACCTCGTTGGCCTCGAGCTGCTTCGTCATATTGCCCGAGAGCACCCCGATCATATCGCTCATCCGCGCAACACCCTGTATAATAGCGCTGAGTATCTCAACAGTATCCATAACGCTCGTAACTCCGCTGCCGATCTCATTGCGGTTGACCTGTATCAGGCCTTCAATCTCCTTGAGGCTTGTCGCTGTCTGATCGGCCAGCTTCGCAATCTCGTCTGCAACCACCGCAAAACCCCGTCCTGCCTCACCCGCCCGTGCAGCCTCAATAGCCGCATTGAGAGAGAGGAGATTCACCTGCTCGGATATGTCATTGATGATCTTCACAATATTGGTCATCTCATTCGTCCGCTCAGCAACCGCAGACATATTGCTACTCATAAGAGTAAGCGACTCGCCGCCACGCTTTGCCTTTGCCGCAACGTCATCGATAATACTGCGGGCTTCTTTCATCCGAATCTGCATATCATTGATGAATCCGGAGAGCTCCTCCATTTTCCCGGTCAGCGAGAGGAGGCTGTCAAACTGGACTCGCGCACCATCACTGACATTCTCCATCCCGGCCGAGACCTCCTCAACCGTTGCCATAATCTCCTCTGCCGAGGCCGCCTGCCGCTGCACGTTGTCGGAGAAGGAGGCCGATGACTTCGACATCTCCTCCGACGAGTGTGCGAGCTGGCCTGCGACATTCTTTACATTATCAACCACCTCATGTATCTTCGTAATAAAGAGATCGAGGCTTTCACCAATCTCTCCGATCTCATCTCTGGAATCGAGCCCCACCGTAACCGAGAGATTGCCCGTCGATATCTCATTAATGACACCGACAATATTATTGATTGGTTTGAGTATATTCCCGAAAGTGTTCAGTGCCATGAAAACAGTTGCGAGAATGAACACAATCGCCGATATGAGATAGAAGAAAATCATCTTGTAGAGCGGAGCGAGCGCAGTCCCCTTGTCCACCTCAATGATGAATATCCACTCGAAGTAGCTGAACCACTTCCAAAACCCTATAACCGTGCTATCAAGATGACTGCTGTACTCTGCAGTTCCCGCATGGCCCGTTTTAAGACATTCCCGTATGCTGTAAACCGGTTCGCCAGCATCATTGAGAAGGCGATATCCCTCTTTGCCCTTGCTGAACTCGAAATCGCCGGAGGAGCAGAGCACCATGCCATTCCGATCCACGATATAGGCGTGTCCGTTTTCGCCGAGATCGATGATGCTGACCGAATCATCCATAATATTCATATTAATGAAAGCGATCACATATCCAACGACAGCACCCCTTTCGCCGGAGCGTTCATAGATGGGATAGCTTATCGGCTGGCTGGTCGCTTTCTTATCACCCTCTATTTCCACATGTGCTGTGCCGATATAGATATCATCTGTTTTCCGTATCTCCTCAAAGAGCTTTTCGCCGGCGAGACTCCCCCGAAGATTATCAGTCGAGCAGCATACTCGACCCTTCCGGTCGACGAGCATCAGGCGATTATACACCCCCTGATCGAACAGTATCTCATCGAGGTATGCTTTCGTGTTCTCGTAAAGAGGCGCGGTGAGGCTCCCCGTTTCCCAGTATTCACCAACCGCGAGCATAACGACAGGTGTCTGGGCAATTTTTTCAACATTCTCAACCCGCCGCTCCATCCAGTACTCGATGAATTCAAACTGCTTGGTGGCTAATTCCATGTAGTTCTTCTCGATGACATCATAGAGAACGCTGCGACTGACAAAGTAGTTAATGATCATAAAGACCAGCAAAATGGAAATAGAGAAGATAATAACGATATAGGTAATTCTCCTCCTCTTCCCGGAGAAGGTCATACCGCTTTTCAGAATGTTTTCCATCGTTTTCATGTCACCCCTCATTTTAAAGGATCCCAATACAATTCCATTTTAACGGGGAATTCCTCTTTTCACCTGTTCCCGGTCCGGACATGGCACCTGCTGCATCCACGGGGACCGGCGCTCTTTCGATGGCAGTCGTGGCACTGTTGATGAAAAGCGCCCTTCAGATTTATCACTTTTCCCTGATCCTGCCTGAGATGGCATGTCGAGCATTTGGCGTTCTTCCCCTTGTGATGGCAGACAGTACACTTTACCCCATAGAAGCTCGAGTGATTTTTGTGGGTGAACACAATCGGGGGCTTTCGATGCCCCGTCTTCGGCAGGACTATTCTGTCTTCGATTGCATGGGCAGAATAAGAAATGATGAGAGCGCTTGCGAACAGCACTACCGCACTAAGGCAGCTCCTTTTGAAGATCTGCATTGCTGAAATCCCCTTTGATTGATAAGAATAATGCGTTATATAATTATATTTCTCTTCTTATGTTTACCAGCATATAGTATAAAAGAGTCAATAAATAAAACATTTTAAAATCGATTTTAACGCATTTTATTGTCACCCCCTCTGAAGGGGAGCCGAAAAGAGCTGCATTCGGGAACCATGAAACCGATCGGCTGTGAGGACATCCCTTCGCCTCTCCTCAAGAATCCTGTATAAGCTATCGCAACGGCATCAACTGCTCATATGTCACACGGAGAAGCGCCGGTATCTCCATTGCTGCGAGGGGAAATTTCAAGAAGAAGTCTCTTGCTGCACTCCTTACTGTGCACTGAATGTGGCGATGTCCGTGGAAAGAAAGTCAATCGGTAAAGCGAAAGGGTTCAATTTCACTTATGTGGTGCTTCTCTTTTTCGTGCTCCGCTTGTGCTGATACATCAACCGATCAGCTCGGATAATAAGCTCCTCGAGGCTCATGCTCCTCGGCTGATATCTCACAATGCCCCAACTCAGGGAGAGATCGAACTTGAGCGTGCCTCCCTGATTCATCTTATCGAGATTCTGCCGTAATCGTCCTTCAATAATCTGCTCATTCATATTCTCGGAATTCACCATGAGAACAATAAACTCATCCCCGCCCCAGCGTCCGATAATATCCGAGCTCCGGAAGGTTTCATTGAGAATTTCTGCGGTCGAGATGAGAGCGATATCCCCCTCCCGATGGCTCAACGAATCGTTTATGGATTTCAAATTATCAAGATCAAGAAAGATAAGAAACATACCACGCTGCATGCGATCTGCAGCACTGATCGATTTCTGGGCAAGAGTCATAAATCCTCGCCGATTATACAGGCTGGTGAGCTCATCGACAAGCGAAAGCTCACGGAGGAGCATCTCATCCCGTTTTCGCTCCGACACGTCCTGCACCTGGACAAGGAACCCGTCTATTAACTGCTCCTTCTGCTCACCGATAGGAGTGATGAGGACTTCGAGGTAGCTCGTGCCGGTTTTCGAAGTGAGAAAATTATAATCCTTCGCCTTATCAAAGTCAAAGAGCGTATCGTACTGAACTATCTCCCCCTGAAGCAATCGATCCTTTATCTCATCGGGAATAGATGTATCGGCAAAGAGATTAACCTCCCTCATCTCATCGCCACTTGCAACGCCGAATATCTCCAGGCATGCTTCATTAACGGCGAGCAGTTTCCCGGTGCGATCATACAGCTCAATGCCAATGGGAGAAGCTTCGAAAATCGTTCTAAACCTCTCTTCACTCTCACGGAGCTTTCGCTCCTGCTCTCTGAGCCGCTGCTCAAGATCGTACCGCTGAAACGACATTTCCAGCATAACGTTGAGCTCCCGCTCCTTAAAGGGTTTGAGCAGGTAGCCGTACGGCTGAGCCGCCTTTGCCCGATTTACGATAGCATCATCAGAGTGCGCGGTCAGAAATATAACCGGAATATTGAGCTCAGACCATATCTCTTTTGCCGCTTCTATCCCATCGACCTTCCCCTTGAGCATGATATCCATCAATATCACACCGGGCCGAAGATCTCTTGCTTTCTGTATGGCCTCCTCACCGGTTGCAACAATTCCTTTAATGACATACCCGAGATTTTCCAGGCAATACCTGATATCCTGCGCAATGAGGGATTCATCCTCAACGATGAGTATAGAACGCTGATCCATTAATGATTTCTCACCATGCATATTCTCAGGGAGCGCTTAAGAACATCCATACCGAAATGCGAAAACGCCCCTCTCCTCAAGTAGCTGCTTTAAAGATGCAGCTCCGATGAAACATATCTTCATTCCCCGGTATTGCGCGAAGCCGCATAACCATCACGCACCACGCACGGGCAATCGGTCGAGGACCGAAGCAGCACTACTCCATCATCATCAACAGCATATCGAAAACGAAGTCCACGATATGCAATCACCATTCGGCACACTACCTCCCGGCAGGATGTTGAAGCTTTACCTCTCGATCCGCCTTCGGCGCATACGGGGGTCTCCTTTAAAAGCGCGCTCCTCGCATCAATTGCATCAAGCACATCAAGGTTGTGGGTATAATGACAGACCTGCATACCTGATGCCGATATCGATAGTGTGCACCTTTTAATAAAATAAATATACTGTAACGATAATTTCAAGTACAATTTTATGAGACATCACGGAGCCATGCGTCTCACACTGCTCCTGTAATGATGGATCATTGTATCATTTAACAATCATTAGCGAGCCTTTTTTAAAGACGATCCTCTGATCTTTCCAACGACAAGGCTTACATCCTCGCGGCAAACCTTGATATATTGCACGTTACAGGTACCTTCAGTGATCCGGAGTTTCAATTGTTTTAACATGATAAGGGGACTTCTAGATACTATTAATATGATGTCCCCTTGTGTGAACAATGCCTGATACAGCCAGTATTTACAATTTGTTGATCAATGTAAATACCGGTTTTGAGAGGTGCCCATAATAAATTTCATCAGATATCGCACCCACAGTGACACGATGTCGCGCATGCCAGCGTTCACAGGATGTGCGAGAAAAAGCTGTCAAAGAGAACTTCAAATTAAAATTATATTGATGTTCACTTATAGCAAATGTGAAAATTTGTGCGATATCTCATCAAATTTTCTTGTTGAAAATCTGAAATCAACTACAATTATACTAGGGAACGGTTTAGTAGAATGCTATTCTCGTCCCCTAAGAAAGGCCTATCTACTCTTATAAGGAGACTTCAAAAACTATTAAAATGATGTCCCCTTGTGTGCACAATACCCGATACAGCCAGTATTTACAGTTTGTGGATCAATGTAAAAACCGGTTTTGAGAGGTGCACATGATGAACTTATCGTTAAATATTTCAGTGACGGAGTAATCAATGGAATTCAATCTCAATCTCTCGAATCTCTCAAGCGAGCATCAGTCCGTTCCGCTCGATACGGATATGATCTACGATGTACTCATTGTCGGCGGGGGCCCGGCGGCCCTGACAGCAGCCGTATACTGCATGCGGAAAGGGGTCTCAACCGGTCTGATTACCGAGAGCTTCGGCGGACAGGTTGCCGAAACATCAACCGTTGAAAACTACATGGGATATCGTCATATTGAGGGAATAGAACTGGTTCATAAATTTACCGATCAGGTAAAACAGTTTCAAATAGGCTTTGTGGAGGGGGTCAAGGCCCAATCGGTCGCCGATGGTACCATAAAAAGGGTGACCCTCGAGAACGGAGATGTTTATCAGGCAAAATCACTGATTATCACCACCGGAACGAGCTGGAGAAAGCTCAACGTGCCGGGAGAGAAGGAGCTGGTCGGTAGAGGAGTCGCATACTGTGCAATCTGCGACGCTCCACTCTATGCCGGGAAGGAAGTTGTCGTCGTCGGAGGAGGAAATACCGGCGTCGAATCCTCAATCGATCTGGCGAAAATAGCGAAGAGGGTAACCCTCCTCCAGAATCTGGACACGCTCACCGCCGATGAGGTGCTCATCAAATCGATCACGTCATTCTCCAATGTCGATATCCTCTATGAACACGAGGTCACCGAAATCCTCGGCGAGAATGCCGTCGAAGCCATTACGATACGGAACCGTACAACAGGGGAAGAACGCAAACTCGAGGTGCAGGGAATATTCATTGAGATAGGACTCGTCTCGAATTCCGATCTGGTAAGCGACCTCCTCGATCTCAACCGGTACGGCGAGATAGTGGTCGACTGTGCCTGCCGAACGAATGTACCGGGTATCTTTGCTGCAGGTGACGCAACTTCAGTCCCCTACAAGCAGATTATTATTGCGGCGGGGGAGGGAGCCAAAGCTGCTCTCTCTGCCTGCGAATATGTCCTGAGGAATTAAGAGGCGCCATCGAGTTGCTATCGTATTTATAAACTTTTGCAAGGAGGCTCAAGGATGTCACTATTTGACGACAAGGTTAAAAAACAGCTCACGGAACTGTTCAGCAAACTCAAGAACAACGTTTCCGTCGTTTACTTTACGCAGGAAATTGAGTGTTCACTCTGCGCTGATAACCATGCCTTTCTCGAAGAGATCACTGGACTCTCTGATAAGCTCTCGCTTACGGTGTACGACTTTCAGAAAGAAAAGGAATTGGCTGACAGGTATCAGGTTGATAAGATTCCGGCAACGGTGCTCCTTGACAGCGACAAGAACGATACCGGAATTAAATTTTACGGGATCCCGGCCGGTTACGAGATCAATTCCTTCGTAAAAGCCCTCACCGAGGTCTCCGGCGACAGAGAAGAGCTGCCCGCAGAAATACACTCACGCATCGCTCAAATAGACAAGGACGTACACCTGCAGGTCTTTGTGACTCTGACCTGCCCCTACTGTCCCGGAGCGGTAATGGTTGCTCATCGGCTGGCTCTGGAAAATAAAAGGATTAAAGCGGACATGGTGGAGAGCTCGGCCTTTCAGCATCTCGCCCTCAAGTACGATATCAGCTCGGTACCGAAGACCATCATCAACGAAAAGCACGAGATTATGGGAGCTCAACCAATTGACGCTTTCCTGGATGAAATCGAAAAGCTGTAATTGCCGCGAGAGGGACTCGAACCCTCACAGGCATACGCCCACCAGACCCTGAACCTGGCGCGTCTACCAGTTCCGCCATCGCGGCATAACAGATGATACCATTACGTAGCCGATAACGAGGATTTGTCAAATAAAATATATCCTCTTCGTGTCGGGAGAAAGCCCACCTGTAGTATCATCATCCACCCTCGCCCGTGCCCCCTGCCAGGAAGTATTATAAGACCGCGGGTTGAGTGAGGCAAAATACTATTCGGTATATTTCTCTATTCCCAGGACCTTGAACCGTCGACGGACATCGCCGATTGCAACATCTATCTCATCACCGACCTTCTTCCCCAGCATCGCCTTCGCAATAGGTGATCGATACGAAAGGATTCTATTTTCAAAATCAGCATCCCAGGGCCCCAAGATGATATAGTTGCTTTTCTCTCCATCGGTCAAATTCTCGAAGCTGACATTGGTTCCGATATCAACCGCATCAGTCGATATCTCACCGGGATTCAATATCTCCGCCCTCTTTATTTCCTCCTCGAGCTTGTTGATGGTCATCTTCAATGTCGTCTGTTTCTCCATCAGCGCATTATATTCCACGTTCTCCCTGACATCTCCGGCAACATCAGAAACCTTGGAGAGCTCCTTCGTGAGAGTAACCATTTCCACATTAACCATGCGATTGAGCTCTGACAGCATCCGGTCATAACCCTCCTGCGTAACAATGAGCTTCGCGGAATCAACATCCAGCTCCTCTTCAACGCCAAGCTTAACGGTCCTGCTGAATTCGGGAAATTTTTCCCTGATCAAGCCATAGAACTTGTCGGTATGCGATTCCTCGATATACGAGACGCCATGGAAGAGATCGTACACCTTCCGGATGAAATTCTCATCACTTTCATCGACGATATCCTTGAGAACCATCATGTCATTATCGAAGAGAACATCGAGCGTCATATACTTAAGTCGATTGCCCTTTGTCTCAATCTTCTTGAGCTCATTCATCATCCTGAAAAAGGTGAGCGTGAGCTCTTCGCGCGAGTAATCAAGCCAGTCGTAATCCCACGTACCGGTAAACAGATTTTTCGCTATCCAGATAAAGACCTCGGGGTGCTGTTTTGCACTGGTTATCACCCGATCGATGAAATTATTGATAATGGTATAGGATTGATTTCGTATGAGGCTGTTGATAATATACTTGTGAATTCTCAAAGGCGTCTCAAAGAGAATCTCGGCAACAACCTGTGCCCAGTCGTCACGTGCCTCCTCTATCAGATTGATGAAGTCCTTCTTGTAATCATACGAGCTGATCTTAATGGATATAATAGGAAGCTCGCTGCTCTCCTTTATGAACTCAAGTATCTTTTCCTTGGTGACATCAAGCTTAAGCTTTCTGGCATCAGTATATTTCGAGAGGCTCTGGAGGATGAAATATGAAAGAACCTGCCTCGTCGGAGATCCAACCTTGACCTCTTTATCAAAATAATCAATAAAGTACTGGGAAAGCGAGGCTCCCTCTTCGACATCTATCGTGTTAACAAACTCAATTGCCGTATCCAGCTTTTCACTGAAGGATTCCGCATTTGTCATATTGTTCAGAAGCTCTTCAGCAAAGGTGACCGGCTTGTCTCTCATGAAGATGAGATCCTTCTTCTTTTCGGAAAATCCGAAATGAGGATCCTTCTTTATCTCAGTCCGTGTCCGATTCCACCATTTCGACCATCCCTTTGCGTCAATGTATTTCGGAATAAGCTCCCGTTTAATATCTGCAAGGGTGATGGTGCCGTCATAGGACTTAATCAGTATCTCAAAGAAGCGTCTGAAATCATCTTTGAACAGAGACTTGACGTTCTCGAAATCCTCATATTCCATAACATAGAGATGATCCTTGCCGATCGGCATCAGCGATTGAAGTGCCATTTGAATAGACATCTCATGATCGACTTTTTCCTTGAAATCGATAATGATCCTCTCGCTGTTGATATCCTGAATTTTGCCAACACCCCAGGACCGGTGATAGGCGTAATTGCCCTTGTCGAAAACAATATAATCCTCAAAATCGTGTATGGCGTGTTTGACCGGATATTTGAAGTTGTTCAGCTTGGAAAGCTTCAAAAACTGCTGGTACTGCGTATTTTCCCCGTATTTATTCTGATACAGCTTGATCAGCTCACGTCGGGACGAATTATCATCGGGAGTATACTGCAATATCTTCTTCAGTATCTCAATAGACTGATCGGGATTATCCTCATCCCGGTACTTCACGAGAAGCGTTTTCAAAAGTGTAGCCGTCAGGTCAAACTGCCGTGCATCGACGAGCATCCTCTCGATACGCTCGAAAAAGGAGATGTCCTCCCATGAAACGGAAACCAGCTTGTTCCAGAGATGGACAATCTCATCGTATTCGTTGTTTTTAATGAATCCCTCGATGGAGAGCTTCATATATTGTATGCTCTTCGACGGATCATCGTCAATGAGCGCAAAGGCGAGCTTCTTCGCCAACTCAGCGTCAAAGCGATCTATCTTGATGAGATTCTCCCAGACGGGAATCGCTTCCTTATGCCTTCCAAGCCGCTCAAGTGAAATTGCCATTGCCTTCAGAGCAACTCTGTTTTCACCATACTCAAGGATTTTCTCGGCAATCTGCTCTGCAACCGCCCACTTGTGATTATTGAGGAAGAGATCTATCAATCGCTTCAAATGGATGGTATCATCCAACCGATTGGTGTGATAACCGATTAAACCGATGAGATACGAAGCGGTAACTGAATCCTGATGTTCTTTAAGATGATCCCTGCATCTCTCCTGTGCCTCTTCGAGCAAATCCACTCTCACCAGGCTATTAAAGAGATCATCAAGAATCTTAAATTTGGAAATGCCAATATCTTTCGGCTCAATTCTCCCCCATAACTCTTCCTTGAAGAGTGAATTGAGCTTATCAAGTAGTTTCTCATTTTCCATCGATGTATCCTAAACACAAAATTAGTTGTGATCGCTCCCGCCATTCCCCGTCCCCTGTCCGGTATGAAGAGAATACAGTGAGCGAAACCGAAAAAAGCCGTCAGGGGAAACGCCTCAATGGTGCCCGCTCCACTGTTTCAGCACCGGCATGAGGGCCGAAGCCACCGCTGATAGCTCAGAATCAACTCCCGGAGTTATCTCGAACGAGCACCCTTCGAAGTCCCTGGCAAGCGTGCAACTCCCCGCTGGTCCATTTCATTAATGCGATTACTGCTTCGACCGGGAAGGGCCCAGAGGCCGCCGGTAGTATCTGCCTGCTGCCAATTCCCTCACGCAAGAACGCATGAACGCTCGCTGATGAGGCATCATCACTGAGCAATCCACATATTCAGGCAAAAGATCTCTTTTTTTGTTACCCCTTTCCCCTGCCTCAGCGCCAAAAGTATTATTGCAAGCAAATTTTTCAAGAACTTTAATAAAAGGAAATACCCATCGTCTCACCGTATGGGTATTTCCACAGAAAAGCATATTTTCGTAACGACAGGAATCGTGATATGCGAAAGGTTACTTCTTCGTCTCACCCTTGAATACTTTATGGAGCTCCTGTCCGTCAAAGTTTACTTCATAATCATCCGTCAAAACCTTAATCTGATCTATAAACATATACGTGTCAACAGTTCGGGCCTCCGGTTCGGCACGAATAACAAACCGCTTTATTTTAAGGTATCTCGACTGCGGATATGATTCTATTTTCTGCGGAATATTTGCAGGAATATAAGTTTTCAAAGGTCGCCAACCCACAAAGTTCACCGAACCGAACTTCAGGATATGCGTCTGCCCGTTATAATCCTCGACCCAGCATTCCAGCTCGTACTCGTTCCCCCTCCCATGAAACCAGAGTGAAATCCCCCGGGATCGACCTATAAGAGGGATCGTCTCTTTGGGGATAATATGCACTGAATTGTGCCCCGGATACTTAAACTTGAAATGGATTCCCAGGCACTTCTCCTTTTTCAATCCCTTATTATTGCTCGCCCATTTCTCAGGCACCATATCCGAGGGAGAACCATTAATAAACTTGATCTCGAGAGAATCCACGGGGTTATCTTCCGGATTCTTCGGATTCTGAAGCATCTTCGGTACTGTTTCAACTTCCCACTTGGCTTCATCCCCCGCATTTTCGAAATCTTCAACAACAATTGCCTTCAGCTGATCGGCACTTATATCAGGCTCGACATTGGTCACTATTCGGGGGTGCACCGTCAACGGACTCATGAAGCCCCACCCGACGACCAGAACGAGACAAACCGCTATAATCAGGAATTTATGTGCATTCATAAATAAGCCTCCATTCTTAACGTACACACCATATTTTACCAGTTATCCTTGATTGACGTATCACCGGTGAATTCTGAGAGATCCGTCCTTATTCTGAAATTATCAATATAGAAGTAAAAGGTACCGGGAACCTCGTAATGATCACACTCAACATAAAATGACACAAAGTGAAGATTTCTATCGAGCATTGCATATCTCGTTGACTGAGGCAGCCAGCCGGGCACGATCACTTTGAGCTCCTGCCATCCCCAGAAATCCAACCGGCCGATCTTAATCTTGTGGAGTTTTCCCCGGTAATCTCGAAGCTTTACAAAGAGCGTGTGCCTGAAGTTTCTCCCCAGCACCCACACCCGAATCTCTTTCGCTTTGCCCCTGATGATATACTCATTGGGAGGAAAAACCTCCACGCGGTCAAACCCCCTGTCCATATAATAGGTTTTCACGCCCAGGACATATTTCGCTTCGTGATTGATGTTCTTATCCGGCTCCTGAAGATCGGTTTGGCCAAGAATGGGAACCAGCTTGCCCCCCTCCATCTTAACCGGCTTTCCATCTATTTTTCGTATTTTCGTATCCCCGAGAGGACAGGTCGAAAGCGCACGCCAATCCTCACAGTTTTCAAAATCATTCATCCAGTCCCATACCAGTCCTTCCGGTTGTTCCTTCTCCGCGGCTCTCGGCTCCTGTGCCTGCAGTCCCACATGAGCATTCCCAATGAGCAGGATAAGCACACCGCTGAGAATCGAAACAAGAAATAACTTAACCTCCCTTTTCATCGGTAACTCCTTTTAAAATTTTAATATCGCCCCTCATTAACCGTACGAATGGTACGTGGATTCAATATTCGATCCCCGACAAAGGGTATATACTGAAATAATTCAATGTAAAAAGGCATAAACCAAACACGCATACCAAAACGAAGTTTTGCCATTACCTTATAATAAGAAATCGGCAAAAAAGGTGCAAAACTTAAAATAAAAAAGGAATCACCATTATTCTGACGAAATCATCTCAGCAAAATAGTGAGGCACCTTCTGCCGCTACACTTTAATAATAATAGGTTGCCTCTCTTTGTCAAGAAAATTTATACCAACGGTACCATTTGAAAGTGAAGTGCTCCCGGTGCATTTTACCGCCTCCGTGACTCGAGGACAATCTGCGCCAGATCCATAACACGGAAGCTATCATCCAAGCCCTCGTCCTTGACAGCATCCTGAAGCATCTTATAACAGATGGGACATGCAACAGCGAGCACCTCCGCACCCGATTCAGATGCCTCCCTGATACGGTATCGGCTTGCACTCTCCTCCCCCGATCCGAGCATATCGGTAAAATAGTTCCCGCCGCCTCCACCGCAGCAGAGCGCGTTGCCCATAGTGCGAAACATCTCGACTACGTTCATGCCTGGTATTTTGCCAAGAATACTCCGCGGTGCATAGTACTCTCCATTCCACCTGCCCAGATAACAGGGATCGTGATAGGCAACAGTCACCGAGAGATTTCCCGGTGGAATTCTGTCCAGTGAGGAATTGAGAACCTGGCTGTAATGGTAAACTTCAAAATTGCCCCCGAGAAGGGGATAGTCATTCTTCATGGTATTGTATGCATGTGGAGAGAGGGTAATGATTCTCCCCACTCCCCGTTCCTTAAACAGATTGATGTTGTTCACAGCGATGTATTCGAAGAGGCCCCGCTCACCGAGCGCTTTTACGTCATTGCCATCACTCATTTCCTCTTCAGCAAGTATTCCCATTGAAATCCCCGCTTCCCCGAGGAGCGAGGCCACTGCACGGGTCATCAGCACTGCCGATTCATCGAAGGATCCGACATCCCCGACATAGAACAGATAGTCGTGACCGTCAAAACGGGGTATCTCGAGCCCATCAGCCCACATGCCCCGCTCTGCCTGCGGCCGCTTCATCGGATTGCCCCGGTTCTGAATACCCATAAAGTATTCCCTGACCGGAGACGGGATAACCCCCCGATTGACGACCTCTTCACGAGCGGCTATCATTATATCCACCAGGAGATCCTTTATTTTCGGGAGCGCGCATGCCTCAACGCAGTTCTTGCAGGTTGCACAGGAAAAGAGTATCTCCTGAAAGCGATCGCTCATATTCAGTTCCCCGTTCAGCCATGCCCGTATAAGCCACAACCGGCCGCCGGGTGAATAGGTCTCGAAGCGATAGTGCAAATAAGCAGGACAGTTGATATCGGCAAAATTCTGCGGCAGCTTGCACCAGCCGCAGCGGAAGCATCGGTGTATGATATCCTCAAATTCCATATGCTTCGACCTCCCAGTTTCCGGGGTTCATGATGCCGTTTGGATCCAGAACTTTCTTAATCCGCTCCATGAGCCTATAGGTGTTCGGATCCATCTGCTTTAATATCTGCTGCTGCGCGGAATATTCGGCCTTCCAGGGAATGCCTCCTATCCGTAAAGCAACCTCATTCGTATCTTCGAGGGCCCGTGCCGCTCGTGTCATATTATCAGGATCGGCGCGATTGAAGGGATACGCGTTGAAGAACATGATACAGTGCCCCCTGCCAATAACACGGGCACCCAGCGAATAGGCAACGTCGTTTCGCTCGGCGATATCAACACCGGCCAGACAGGCCTCGGGCAGCTTCTCCACAGGCATGATGCTGCCGACATATTCGAACCCGCCACCCTTCATCACATCGGCAAACGACGATAAAATTTTCTGTGGCGCGTCCATGAATGTCGACTTCATGTTCGGCGGGAGGGGGAGAAAGCCGGCCTCCTTATTATGAAAATAGGCACCTTCGCTGAGCGTTCCGATAATGACTCTCTTCCTGAATTTCATCTCCGACTCTGAATTCGCCACCACATTAATAATAGTGAGCTGGAATCCTCTCAGCCAGTCCGGTTTCGGGGCAATGGAGAGCGTCAGATCTTCCGCCAGCTCGGTTGCCGTAACCCGGGTGATAATATCGGGAATTGTTTCTATATCTTCTGTCATAAAAACGAGAACATCTTCCAATCGCGGTTTCGGAAAGAGCTTGACTCCTATCTTCGTAATAATCCCGGTCGTTCCATTCCACCCGAGAAAGAGCCCCACCAGATCCGGCAGGGGCGCGCGCGAGAACCATCCCGGCACTGTTGAGCAGGAACCCAGCTTCACCACTTCGCCGGTAGGGAGCACCACCTCCAAGCCGGTGACCATCTCCGAATGGAACCCTCCCTCACTCTGCGAGAGATGACCGGATCCGTGAATCGCGACGTTGCCTGCAATGGTGGCGATGGGGGGAGCATCGGGCAGGGAGTGCTTTAATGCAGGGTG
This sequence comes from uncultured Leptospirales bacterium, assembly GCA_964652955.1. Classification (GTDB taxonomy): domain Bacteria; phylum Spirochaetota; class UBA4802; order UBA4802; family JAKQUI01; genus CAZZCF01. The sequence goes on along the minus strand of CAZZCF010000003.1, from coordinate 27,260 downwards.
ATGCTTTTCGAGATAGGCTTTCAGCATCCCCTGTGAGGCTCCACCCTCGACAACGGCATATCGGCTTGTTTCATTGACCTCGAGCATCCTGTTCATCCGCTTCATATCGAGAACGATTCCTCCCCGCAGCGGTATGGTAAGACCGGAGAGAACCAGACCGCCTCCCATCGGAACAACCGGTATCTTTTCGGCATTGGCGAGCCGAAGGATCTCCTGGACCTCCTCGACAGAACCGGGCATGACGACGAAGTCGGGAGCATGCGGTTTCTGAAGCCCCGGATCCCTCGAATAGATAAATCGCTCCTCGGGCGCGTCGGAGAAATAGCTCTTCCCGACTATTTGTGCCAGCCGCTCACGTACGGAACTCATCGGCAACCTCCTCGATTACTCACCCAGTGCCTGATGGCAGAGATCCGATATCATAATCGGCATTATCCCGGCCTTGCTCACCTTCTCCATCAGGGTGAAAAAACAGAAGGGACAGTTGAAGACACAATGGGTTACTCCGGCTTCTTTCATGTCATTCACGTTTTTGTTCTGATTTTCTTCGGCGAGGTCAAAGCGCTGCTGTGCCTCCATGGGGCCGCCACAACAGAGCGCATTCTCGTAATCGTATCTCCGCTTTACCCGACGAGCACCGATGAGATCAAAGACATCATTGAGCACATCTTCAATCTCCGGTATCAATCGGGTGGAACAGTTTCGCTGATAGGCAATCGATATATCCAGGGGTTTAATCTCACTCCTGAGCTCGGTGAGCCTTCTGCGAAAGTATTCGAAGAGATGTACCGGTTTGAACGGCACTTCTATGCCGAAGGCCGGAGCCCACTTCGTATAGGTGCCGTAGCACTCATCGTGAAAGCAGATCAATTCCTCTATATTGTTTCTCGTGAGATAATAGCTCATGATGTTGTCGATAATCAGCGGCAGCCGCTCCTTGATCACCGAATTACGTGCAAAGTGCAGAAACATGAGATTGCAGAAAACATCACTCCCCTGAATAACCGAGGCCCCTTCGAAGAGTCTGCCGCGAATGGACCCCCGCAGCATGGGAAAGAAGCAGAGATCGATAAGCGGCTCGGTGAGCTCCTCGGATTCGATTCTCCCCCGTGGAGCCATCATCCGCACCTGGGATTCCTCAATAGGCTTGGGAGTGGGATGAACGCCAAGCTTTTCCTGGAGCTCAACGATCTGGTAGAAGGGGTGATTGTTGTACGGACAGTACTCCTCGCAGGCGTAGCAGGTAACACACTCCTCCAGGATAGTTGAGTGCTCTCCCCTCGCAAGTTTGAGCCGCTCGTCCCGTGCCTTCTCCAGCGTCATATCTATGTACTGGCACTTCATGACACAGTCAATGCTTTCGCACTGCTCACAGAGTAAAGGATCGAATTTCAGCTCATACATCGGGGAACTCCTTTCCTGTAGCCGTTCCTGTGATGGCCTGCAGATGCCTCTCTCACCGTGCATTTGCAGGGTATGGAAATAGCAATCGACAAGGTGAAACAGTCGAGAGATCGCTTCCTCAGGAGATATTGAGCAATCGCTTCGGATTCTTGGTCATCAAGAGCATACGCGTTTCATCATCAAGGTCCAGCTCCTTCAGCTCATTGACAATCCTGACCCTGCTCAGGAGCGGGTAGTCACTCCCGAAGAGCACCTTGTGCCTGAGCTGTCCCCGAATAGCTTGCAGGACATCCTGTGGAATGTATTTGGGGGCCCACCCGGCAATGTTGAAAAAAACACTTTGATTTCTGAGAACAATCGCCATCGCTTCGTGAAACCAGGGGAAACCGAAATGGGCAATGACAATCTTGAGCTCGGGGAAATCAACAGCAACGTCGTCAATATAGAGCGGCTGACAGTATTTAATCCTGGTGCCGGAGTGGAACTGCGTTCCCGAATGGAAGAGCACCGGCAGGTTATACTCCACAGCGATTTCATACAGAGGATAGATAGCCTTGTCGCTGGGATACATCTCGATCAGGTGCGGGAGGAGCTTCAATCCTTTAAGCTTCAGCTCTTCGACAGACCTCCGTAACTCTTTAGCGGCTTTCTTCCCCTTGTTCGGATCGACGCTCGCAAAACCGATAAATCTATCCGGATACTTGTTAACCATCTCGGCAACGAGATCGTTCGAGACCCTGTAATGAAAAACCGTCTCGGCGTCAATAGCGACGATAACGGCCCTGTCGACGCCGGCCGCATCCATGTCCTGCAGCGTGTCTTCGATCTCCGGAAATTGTAAATCCTTGAACATCGCCCGGTATCCTGCCGCCATCTTCTCCGGAAAGCTCTCGATCGCTTCCTTAGTCCAGAGCTGTGAGTGAGTGTCGATGATCATCTCAATTCCCCCCTTTCAAGTATTAATACCTGCCCTTTACAATAACGCCTCGAAATATTATTTGTCAAATGAATTATTTGGGGACATTGAATGAAGTTTATCTCACTCCCGTATCATCGACCAGTGGGTTACGCTCGTCGCCGGAATGACCCTTTGATCGATAACCCGAAAGCCGAAACTTTCGTATATAGATACATTACGGGCATTCTGTGTATCGAGGTAGGCGGGTAATCGCTCCTCTTCCAGCTTCTCGATCATATGCCGCATGAGCAGCGAGGCATACCCCCTGCCCTGCTCCCCGGGAGCAACTCCCAGCAGGGAGAGGTACCAGTGCCTGCGCGGCAGGTGCTCTTTCCGCAGCTTAAACATGAATGAATCGGCCGATGTCATTCTCCTGAGACTGGCGGAACCGAAGTTTATCAGGACGGAAAGGCCGCCGCATCGAATCTCATCGAGCAAGGACATACCACTTTTATCAGAGGGGAGCCAGAGCGCAACTCCTTTCATCGGCTCGACGCAATGGGCGCATCCGCAACGCATTGTGTATCGGATGAGCATCCTGAAGCTGATGCGGGAGAGCCGCAAACGATCCTCTTCTTCCGGGATGAAATAGATCCAGAGGGGATCCTGCCGAAAGGCGTGAGCAAGCACATCCGACGCTTCATGGAGCGTGTTCCCTGTTATAAGGCCGACACGAACGTCATCCATAAAAAAGCTGCTTATTCCTCCCAGGTATTATCGCTCACACTGACCCGAAAGATATTGTTCACGACCGATCCGCTGAACCATACATGACAGGAACCTCAGTGCAGTATCAGCAGGATCGGCCATTATGAGACGGCGGTATCACCCGTCTTCGTATAAAAATCTATCACTCCTGGCCGGCTTCTATAATCTGCAAGAGTATGACCGCCGCGATGCCAATGCGCCTGTCCAGCTTGTTGCCCGCATCCATGCCGAAATCAACCTGATACTGCGGGGCGAGAGGATTAAACGTCTGTTTGAGCACACCGACAAGCGTCGTATCTAAATAAATGTTAAAGCTCTGTGGCAAAATATTAATCGCATATCTTCTAATCATTGCCTTAATCCAGTTGTCTTCAACTACCGCCCCAATGACCTTATCGGATGCATCAAGTATCTCCCATTTGTCAATGACAAGAGAAGTCATTCCAAGACGGCGAAGGGCGCCCACCTTCTCTCCCGAGGAGGCATCGGTGACATCATAGGCAGCTTGAAAGTCTCCTATGGATCTGGCTTTAATTTTAAGAAGCTCCGCACTCTTCGACTCATCCGAGAAAACCGTAATGTCTTCCCTGAGCTTGAACGCTTTCTGCTGAACGAAAAACAGCAGTCTGGATCTGTTTTCATCGAATATCTTGATTTCTCCGCCGGCAAGCTTGAGAATCTTCTTCTGCGCAAAGTACTTTGAAGGCAACCATCGCTCATCCATCTCCGAACCCCCTGTATATTTTATTCTTCAGTGATAGAGAACAGCATCAACAATCAAACAACATTTTATGCAATCTGTTGAATTTTGTAAATAATAAAATCAACAGGCCTCGTGAAGGAGACGCGCATCATCTGCAATTAGCAGCTTCCCTGATTTGAAACAGATTCAAGCATTTCCCATTATTCTTGACAGCACATTACTCGCGAGCATACTGTTCCAGCAGGGAGGAGCGATGGAAGACTATTTGGCGGAGCTCGACCGAATTCTCTGGTCATGTCTGGACTATCCGGGGCGCGCGCGAGCAATGGTTGCCAATATCCTGACCGAAATAATCAGGAAAATCGATACCGAGGGAATTCCCTTTGAGGTTCGCGTTCCCTTCAATTCACGTGGCGAAGCGATTGAAACAGCTGACAATCCGCAGGAGATAAAGGGACATTTCATCAATCGATTCACCCTGCTCAGTTCCCGGACGAGGGAGATTTTCTTCACCCGAATCGAGAAACCTGCTGAGGGTAACGAGCGGATTATCTTAGAGAACATCCCCCTCGACAACGAAGTCTTCACCGGGAAGGAGCTGGAGATGCTGATCAGCGTTGCGAGGAGCTTCATCATCAGACACCGGGACATGCTCGGTCTGTCAAACGATACCTGTACGCATACCTGATAGCGGTGCGGCTCTCAGCCCATGGATGAGGGCTACAGCAACATCAAAGCTCTTTATCCCTATTTACCATTGACAGATTTATCCCGATGGGTTTATCTTTTATCGTTCTTCATTGTACCATCTTAATAGCATCATCGAATGCGCCCTCTCTGCCTGGATTGTTTATTTGTCAGAGAGCATTGAGTAGAGAGATCGCATATCGCCCGCAGGAGGCCTCACCGTGGAAGAGAAAACAGTGACAAGACGTCATCTCTTGAAAATGAGCGCCCTGACCGCTATGGGGTTCGCCGGAATGAACCTGCTCCGCTGCTCCAACGACGACACCGGTAACGACGTGAGCTTTAACTTTCATCCGGACACTTACGTGGATCCGGTCAGAGATGCGCTGCCGACCGAAGAGCTGATAAAAAAAACTACCGGTTTTCGAGGGAAACGGCCCAATATCGTCATCATCCTGACCGACGATATGGGATATGGCGATCTCGGCTGCTACGGGAGCAGGTCAATCAGTACGCCCAACATCGACCGGATGGCGCAAGAAGGGATGCGATTTACCGACTTTCACTCGTGCAACGCTCTCTGCTCCCCTTCCCGCGCCGGGCTCCTCACCGGACGGTATCCGCACCGGACCGGGGTGACCTTCCCCATCTGGCCTTTTGAGGATTCTCCGATGAGAACCGTTATTCGCGGTTTTGCTCATCTCATGGCGCGGGTCGGCGGCATCGATCTCATCGAAGGTGAGAGCATCTCAAGCGGGCTCCCCCCCTCGGAGATCACCATTGCGGAAGCGCTCAAGATTGCGGAATACCGCACCGCGGCATTCGGGAAATGGCATCTCGGGGATTTCACCAAGCAGCCTCAATATCACCCGCGAAAACAGGGATTCGATCACTTCGTGGGATTCAACGCCTCCAATGACGACTGGCCCGTGGCCTTCTGCCGGAATGAAGAGGTTCTCGTATCCGACATCGGCCTCGATCAGGAAAAGTACACCCGGCTCTTTACCGAGGAGGCCATCGATTTCATCGAAAAGAACAAAGGCGGGCCCTTCTTTGTCTATCTCGCCCACAAGGACCCGCATCAACCGTGCATCCCCTCGAAGCGATTCTGGAAAAGCTCGAAGGGAGGGCCTCACGGCGACACGGTTCAGGAGGTTGACTGGAGCGTCGGCGAGATACTGAAGTGCCTTTCGCGCAATGGTCTTGACCGGAACACCATCGTCCTCTTCACCAGCGATAACGGTCCCTGGTACGATGGCAGCCCCGGAATCCTGCGCGGCAGAAAGGGGCAGAGCTTCGAGGGAGGATTCAGGGTACCCCTGATAGCCCGCTGGCCGGAGCGCATTCCCGCTGGCGTCTGCAGCGAGCCCTCAATGAACATCGACCTCTTCCCGACCCTGCTCGCTCTCGCCGGTCTTGAGCTCCCCGCGGATCGCATCATCGACGGCAAGAGCATCTGGGGGCTCCTCTCCGGGAAGGGGAAGAAATCTCCTCACGATGCCCTCTTCTTCTTCCATCTCAACGAGCTCGAAGGGGTGCGAGCCGGCAGGTGGAAGTACTTCAGACATATTAATACCTATACCTTTCCGCTCCCCATGGATAAGCCTAATACCTTTTTCGGCAAAATTGCCGGCGGTCACGATTATCATCCGGAAGGTTCCGATAAGTCGGTCCCCACTCTGGCATCGTGGCCGCTCCTCTACGACATGAAGCTCGATCCGGGTGAAAACTACAACGTCATCAAGCATCATCCCAAAATAGGCCGGCAGATGGAAGAGATCATGAGCAGATGGGAGCGGGAATTCATCAAGAATCCCCGGGGATGGATTGCAAAACGACAATAGCAAAATCTCCTTGCAATTGTCAACAAACCCCCGCATGCTCAGGCAAAGCCCTGATCCGCATAAGAACACTATCAGGAGATGATCATGAAAAAACAGAATTTTAACCGGAGATTTCTCTATCCCGTGCTCATTATATTTGCCATAATGGCCGTATCTTTCATATGCTATTATGGGGCGCGGTCCATCGAGAATCAAACGCTCTACCGCATCATCGCCAAGATTTTCGGGACAACCTACTTCCTCTCGGTGGCCTTTGGAACACTTTACGTCTACACGGCAACCTATATCAGAGGCGCCTCCCGGGGAGAGAGAATACTCGCCTCGGTGATAAACCCCTTCATCTGGGCCACCAAGGAGTGCTGCATGCAGCTCCCGATATACAGCATCGCCGAGAGCCTCTACTACTATCTCAATCCGCTCAACCTATGGCTCCTCTTTCTGGTAATCCTTGAGATGGGCATCGGAACGCTCATCGCGCGGAGGATGCTCAAGAATCGGGGAGAGGATCTGAGGGTGATAACACCGGCCTCCATCGCGCTTATCACGGTGAGTCTGTTCCTTGTCATCTTCGCCTATGCCTGGGGAAAGGGAGAGAATTTCTTTGTCATCTTTCTTGAGGGTTACCGGGTTCTCTTCGGAACCGGCATATAGAACGCTTTCAGAATAATCGAGAGGAGGAATATATCATGTCAGAGAAGAAGAACAGTCCCTTTGATAATCATATAAGTCGACGTGAAATGCTCGGATTGATGGGAACGACAGCGGCTGGTTTGATGGGGCTCTCTCCCGATATCGCCGAAGCGCTCGCCGGGAGGATGCAGGGGAAGCCGAACATTATTTTCATATTAGGGGATAATCACCGGGCCGACTTCATGGGCTGCGCGGGACATCCTTTCCTGAAAACGCCACATATGGATCGGCTCGCCCGTGAGGGCGTTCTCTTCCGGAACACCTTCAACACCACGGCGCTCTGCACGCCGGCGCGGGCGAGCATACTCACCGGCTGCTATGCCGGAACGCACGGGGTGAAGAACAACCACACAACCTGGAATTACCGGAAGACGACCTTCCTCGAGTATCTCAGCAGAAACGGCTACGACACGGCATTTATCGGCAAGTGGCATATGCCGGGCAAGGGGCTTCCGGAGCTCCCCTTCCTCGATCTCTTCGTATCGTACACCTACCGTGAGGGACAGGGATCATACCACAACTGTCCGCTTGTCGTCAACGGCAGGGAGGTTCCCTCCCGGAAGGAGTATCTCACCGAAGAGGTGACCGACCGGGCAATCGAATTCATGGAGAAGAAGAGGAGGAATCCGGACGGTTCCCGAAAGCCCTTCTGTATCTACCTCTCGCATCGTCCCGCCCATCCTCCCTTCGACGCCCCCGAAGGCATCGCAGGAATGTACCGGGATGAGAAGGTCAACCTTCCCCCGGGCGTCGAGTCCTGGTGGTTCGGCAAAACCGATCACAATGTCTATCAGGGGATTATGATGGGCACCTATGAGACGCAGCTCAAGAAATACTGCGAGACCATTACCGCAATGGATCAGGATATCGGGCGATTCCTCGACAGGATCGACAGGAGCGGCTTCAGGGACAACACCATCGTGATATACATGGGCGATAATGGCATGATGTGGGGCGAGCATCACCTTCACGGCATCAAGTACCCCTATGAGGAATCCATACGGCTCCCCTTCATCGTGCGCGCCCCCTGGCTCATCGGCGATCCGGGGAGCCGCCGGCCGCAGATGGCGCTGAACATAGACCTCGCTCCGACCTTTCTCGAGCTTGCGGGAATACCCGTTCCGAAGGACATGGAGGGGCAGAGCCTTCTTCCCGCACTCACGAATAGAAAGGCGACGGGAAGGGACGCTTTTCTCCTGGAATTCTGGCAGTACTACCCTGAACGATACCCGACCTATTTCGGCGTGCGGACAAAAAACCGCAAGTACATTGAGTTTGAGAACGGATGGGATCCCCTCCTCTACGATCTCGCCACGGATCCGAAGGAGCAGAAGAATCTCTACAGAACAGCGGAAGGGGACAGGCTGCTTCCCGATCTGAAGGCTCTTCTTAAAGCATTCCGGGAGGGGAAGAGGCGCTAAAACATAAGATCGTATTCTTTCGTGATAGATAAGAAGAGTTGGACAGGATTACAGGATAACGGGAATTTATTACACAGTCATTACATTAGTGAAATCATGTCAGGCTTTTCAAAATAAGGCACTCGTTTAATGTTAAAGGGTTAAACAAATAATGCCAGGATAAATCATAATCCCTATCATCCTGTAATCCTGTCTGAATTTCACTTCCCGCTTGCCTGAGTTTTAATATGTGGAACGAGTCAATAAGAGCAGATCTCACGATAAGACGGGCCATGTCATCATAGTATCTACCTTCACCCCTCCCGCCGGGCCTCGAACAGCACCGAGGTGATGATCTCAACAATCAGCTCGTATACCATTCCCAGGACAATGGTGCAGATGAACATCCCTATCGTGCTGTATTCCGGGCTTTCGGGTGCCCTGAGCCCGCTAAAGGCGAGCGGGAGGCTGAATATCATTCCCATAATCAGCCCGTGAATAGACCAGTGGTGCAGGCGCAGCACGCTGATTCCGACGGCAAAGCCGATGAGCGTCCGACTGGCGATAATCTGAAGGGACACCGGCCAGGGCAGCCCGTACTACCAGAATTATGTGTTGAGCAAAACCCTCACCCGATCCGCAACACGATGGGCTCTCTCGCGACAGCGACCCATCCCACCGCGCACAAACCTGGACACCTCCCGCGGGCTTGAAAAGTCAGTGTGAACCAGATCGCGACATCGAGTGCTCCCGAATTCACCCTCGAACCAGAGAACCAGCCCGTGGCTGACATTGATGGCTCTGTTAAATTTATTGAGGTCTTCCCGCATCATGTCGCCGCCGGACATCTTCATTCTCTGCATCCGCAAAACGCGGCAGTAGCTGTCCTCAATCTCCTCTATTTTCGATCCGATAGCGAGCACGCCGGCGGTAAGCGCGCCGCAGGTCATTCCCTGCAAAAGCGTCCCTCCCAGAAATCCCCATGAGGCGCGGAGCAGATCATCATCGACTTCGATGATATCGTCCAGTTCTCTAAGGACGCTGTGGACACAGTGAAAGCCGCTGCTGCGCAAGGAGGAGAGAAGCATGCGGTATGCCTCTGGCTTCTCACCTCCCTCTTCGACGATGGTCTCCTTCATGAGATTCATGAGCATGCCGGGCGATAAACATATTGCCTTCAGGCAGGGACGAATACCCGATCCGGGCTTTCGTATCTCCCGGCAGTCTATCGCCCCGTGCACTTTTCTGAAGCGTTCAAGATACTCTTCGCCGACAGTGATAATGCGGGGAATCTTCTCTCCGAGAATATCATCGCCGTATTCCATTCCCAGAAAGAGGACAGAAGCGGTTACTCCGCCACACTCCGAACCGAAATTCCCGATACCGCCGGGCAAACCCGCTGTAAGCTTTATCCATCTCTCACCGGCGAATCCCGCATTTTCTACAAGCGTGCTCATAATGGCTGGAGCGCAATGCCCCCGTCGCAACGTGTTTCTCAGCCCTTCAAGCTGCAGTATCACCGAATCATCAGTCTCAACCGATTTATCAGCACAGGAGATGAGCATGCCGGGTGCCGAAGCGGCAAGGGTAACCGTTGCGAATTGCCCAGCCTTTCTTATAAACGCCTTTCTGGTTATTCCCCTTGCCTTTTCCATTTTAATCACCTCCATATGCTAAAAATGAATTGAGTATTTATTTAAATTGTAAAAAAATTTTATTCCAACAGTTTGGAAACTCCGAGATAGTGATAATCCATTAGGTGTTCATATGACTCCGCTATTTTCTTCTCAGTTTTGTAGTTCAAGAATATTTCGATAAAGGCGTTCAGGAGATTTTCGTAAACGATTCTCAGTACGTGCCGCGTCAACGTATTCAGCTCTATCTCGCTTTTTACCCGCATTGTGTCAAGATAGGCATTGACATTGCTCATCATGAAATCAACCAACTCACCCTTGAAGCCAGCATAACGTGTTCCTTCAGCTCTGCTTAAAAGTATCACCATATGCAGCCGGTAGCGAAAGAGGAACTCGCGCATCTCTGCATCTCGCAGGTTCATGGGTCCATAATGCCGCACTTCCTTCATCTCAAGGCCATCAGCCATTCTATACTTTGACATCAAAAGGGCCTTAAATCGGTTGACCAGTTCCGGTGAAATTAAAGAGTAAAAGAGGACCTCTTTTCTTGCATAGTAATGATAAATATTCCCAACCGAAATTGACGCATCTCGAGCGATATCTGACATTGAAGTACTCTGAAATCCTTTTTCACTGAAGTTTTTCAGCGCCGCAGCATCTATCCTCTTCTTAATGTCTTCTTTAAGTATCTGAGCCATTAGCAAATCCCGTTAATAATGAACATGATATTCATTATTAACGATCCTGTCAACATTTTTTTTGGTTCATAGTATTTTTTTCACTACCAATAACTATAACACCGTGTCACACTTCAACCCGTAAGTGAACTTCCCTTCCTCTTCCCACCCGTTCCCATAAAAAAAGGATACGCATGCTGAGAACTGCCTGAAAAACGAAAAATTATTCCCCGCTGCTATTATTGATGAACCTTTGCACTCTTTTTTTATCTTGAAGAAAAAAAATCCCTTGAATAAAATGCACACCTGAAAAATTCATGGGAAAAATTCGGCTCTTTTTTATAGAACAATGGAACAATTGTACAAAATAAAGAAGCTCTTTGCGAGCATCGGAATGCTCATCACCTCATCCCTTGAACTTGAGGAAATACTCGACGGCATCATGGAGGAGGTTCGTCTCTTCTTTGAGCCGGGGAACTGGAGCCTCCTGCGCCTCGACTCCAACACCAACGAGCTTTTCTTCATCATAGCCAAGGGTATCGATTCGGAACTGGTGAGGGATATCCGGCTGCAGCCCGGCGAGGGAATTGCGGGAACCGTTGCCGAAACCGGCGACCCGATATACGTTCCCGATACATCGAAGGATTCCCGCTTTACCGATAAGATCGACCGGATAACCGGATTCACCACCCGCTCGGTGATGGCGGTTCCGCTTATCTTTCGAAATACCATTTACGGTGTTATCGAGCTCGTCAGCAGGAGTGAAAATGACCTCTTCTCCGAGGATGATTACCTGATACTCAAAACCATTGCCGACTTCTCGGCAATTGCTTTTTCCAATGCCACACTCTATGAAGAGGCCCTCCTGATGGGGAGTACCGATCCGCTCACCGGCCTCTATAATCGTCACAAGCTGGAAAATCTGGTCGATGACTGGAATAGCCTTCAACACTTTCGCCGGGTTGACGATCCCAACAGAATTGCCATTATCATGGTCGACGTGGACAACTTCAAGCAGATCAACGATATGCACGGACACCGGCAGGGCGACCTCGTCCTCAAGCATCTCGCCCGCATCATCCGCGCATCGCTGAGAAACGATGACTTTCTCTTCAGGATAGGAGGAGATGAGTTCCTCGCTATTATTCGCGTGCCGCCTGACGCCAACACGGAACTGGTCGAGCGTCGACTCATCAGGAACCTCAATAAGCTGAACGGGGAATCGGACAAGCTGGGGTTCCCGGTGCTCTTCTCCTACGGCATCAGTATCGGCCCCCCCTCGAAGATAAAATCGCTTATCGAGGAATCAGACGCGAATATGTACGAGCAGAAGCGAAAAAAATTAACCTCTTGAGAAATACGATCCCCGAAGGGACGGTATCCGATATATGCATAATCGAAGAAATTTCAACCGGTGCACTCTTCCCGATGAGCAATCACGCAGCACGCTACAGATGCTCACCGTCAATCACCGGCGCGTGCGGCCTCTTCCGGTAAAAGGAACGCTCCCATCAGCTTCAACATCATTCCTATGCTCTGCGGATCCAGTGAGTTTCATCCACGATGAACACATCGGATCATCAGGCCTTCTCATGCGACGGTATCTGTATGCTTTATCACTCGGGCATGCGCATTTTCACAGGTGTGCAATCTTTCAGCAGGGAGAAATCACATGAGAGGAAAAGCTTTTCTTACGGCAATGAAATCGATCATGGGGAGGGAGGAACCGGTAGAAGAATCGCCTCAAGAGCCGAAAAGTTCCCGAAAAAAGGTCGATGAAGCCGCTGAGGGCAGCGTTAAGGAGAAAGTCAGGGAGAAGGGGGAGAAGAAACCCGGAGAGAAGAAAGAGCGGACCGACCGGAGCGATGTCAAAGAACGGCTCGAAAGTGTCGTCGTTCCCGAAGAGCGAACGCTCAGGAACTTCCTTCGCCCGCGATTCTGGGTCGAGAAGCGGGAGGAGTACCGGAAGATAAAAGAGAAAGAGAAGGAAGATCTCAATGTGTATCAGATGCTCTCAGAGAACGCGCGGCCCAGCATTGAGTACTACATCCTGACCATCCTCTCCTGCGTCATCGCAACAACCGGACTCATTCAGGGATCCACCGCCGTAATTATCGGCGCGATGATTGTCGCGCCGCTCATGACCCCTATTCTGGCATTCTCTCTCAGTGTCATCTGGGGTGACCTGCAGCTCATGAAGACCTCGCTTCAATCCATTGTCAAGGGCACCTTCTGGGCCATCGTCATCTCGGCGATCATCGCCTATGCGGTACCCCTCTCCGGTTTCAACCAGGAGATTCTCTCACGAACCAAACCGTCCCTCTTTGACATCCTCGTCGCCATCGCATCGGGCCTCGTTGGCGCCTACGGAACCGCAAACAAGAAGGTCAGCAACTCTCTCGTCGGAATCGCCATTGCCGTCGCGCTCATGCCTCCCCTCTGTACCGTCGGCATCGGCGTCGGCACCTTTGACCGGGCAGTCACCACCGGCGCTCTTATCCTCTACATCATCAACCTCGTCTCCATATCGCTGGCGGGAGCGGTGGTCTTCTGGGTTATGAAGATTCATCCCGTTCGAGCGGATCAGGACGAGGTGAAGAAGCGGGCGCTCTATCAGATTGTCCTCTCACTCGCCATCCTCATCGGCATAGCCATACCCATCGGCTTTTACATGTACGATGGATACCGGATAGGCACGGTGCAGCGTCTTATTACCGAACGCATCGAGGGAGAATTCCCCCAGACATCAATCTTCAACATGAAAACAAAGAAGCACAGGCATGTCTATACGATTTACCTGACCCTGACGGGCCACCAATCACCCGATGCTACGAAGATACAGGCGATGAAGGAGATGATCCTGAAGAACTTCAGCAATGTTAAAGAGATCATTGTAGAATTCATCCCGAGCGTTCAGGTCGAATAGGATATCCCATGCTGAAAGCTGTTCTCTTCGACCTCGACAACACGCTTATCCTCTACGACGAGATGGATTTCTTCAAGCGATTCATCCCCCGCATCACCGAATCGTTCAGGGATATCATGCCGCCCGACATCTTTCCAGACAAGCTCATCGTTGCAACGCAGTCGCTGATGCGCAACGACGGATCGCTTCTCAATCGAGAGATTTTCCTGAACGTCTTCACCGCGGATTACGAAGAGCACCGGGACAAGCTCTGGGATCGATTGCTCCGCTTCTACACAACGGAGCTGGATTCGTTCAGGAACCTCGTTACCGTTCCGGCGGGAATTGAAACCGTATTCGATATCCTGAAACGAATGCACCTCAAAGCCGTTATTGCATCAAATCCCATCTGGCCCCGGGAGGGCCAGATCAGGCGTTTCTCCTGGACCGGAATTAAGTGCACCTTTGATTTTATAACGCATATGGAAAACATGTCCTATTGCAAGCCCCGCCTCGAATACTACAGGGCAATCTGCGAAGAGATAGAGGAGAAACCCGAGGAGTGCCTGATGGTGGGGAATGATCTCGTCAACGATATGGTCGCCGCGAAGATCGGAATTAAAACCTTCCTGATGACCGACGGCATCAAACATGATAAATCATCACTGGCGAATATTCTGAAACTGAAAAGGAAGGGGATTCCCGACATCCCCGAGCCCGACTTTATCGGAAGATGCTCCGAACTCTCTGCGGTCATAGAGGAGCTCACCGGCGATATACGTTCCTGAATCCAGCTCCGTATAAAAATATCTTGAAAAAAATCGCATCTTCCTGTACTGACGGTGAACATTATTCATCTGTTTTACTGCAATCAGCTCGATCTGATACATCCGCACATAAAATCGGCGGCATTACATAGGAACAGTAATCCCGCGGCACAATGGAGTTATTGATGAAGGAGAAGATCAGAGTCGGCATCATCTTCGGCGGGAAATCCGCCGAGCACGAGGTCTCACTGCAATCGGCGAAAAGCATCATCGAGGCGATTGATAAGAGCAAATTCGAAGTTGTGCTCATCGGCATCGATCATTCGGGCAAATGGTACCTGAACGAGGATACCAATTACCTCCTCAATGCGAACGATCCGAAGCAGATACAGCTCTTTCATACTGATGATGAGGTTGGATTGATTCCCGGTGAGGACTCGAATCAGCTGATGAACATCAACACGCAGCAGAGAATCGGCGCCGTCGATGTTGTTTTTCCTGTCCTGCACGGCCCCTTCGGAGAGGATGGGACCATCCAGGGATTGCTGAAGCTCGCCAATATCCCCTTCGTTGGCGCCGGCGTCCTGGGCTCGGCCGTCGGCATGGATAAGGATGTCATGAAGCGGCTCCTTCGGGATGCCGGAATCCCCATTGCCCGGTTTCTGGTGTGGCATCGGAGCGGCGGAAATGATATCTCCTTCGACACCGCTGCAGAGGAGCTCGGCATCCCCTTATTCGTCAAGCCGGCAAATCTCGGATCCTCGGTGGGCGTCAGCAAGGTGAAGAACAGGGACGAGTTCAACCGTGCACTGCAGTCGGCATTCGAATACGACAGCAAGGTCATAATTGAGGAATTTATCGACGGACGCGAGATTGAATGCTCGGTGCTGGGGAATGAGAATCCACGGGCATCGGTTCCGGGCGAGATACTCCCCCAGCATGAGTTCTACTCCTACGAGGCTAAATACATTGACGAGAACGGCGCCCTTCTGGAGATACCGGCCAAGCTCTCCGCCGAAATATCCAAACGGGTGCAGGAGCTGGCCGTGCAATCCTTTCAGGTGCTCTGCTGCGAGGGGATGGCGCGGGTTGACTTCTTTCTCAGAAACGATAGCGAGGTCATCGTCAACGAGATAAACACCATCCCCGGCTTCACGAAGATAAGCATGTATCCGAAGCTCTGGGAGGCGAGCGGCCTCCTCTATGTCGAGCTTATCGAGGAGCTGATTCAGCTCGCCATAGAGCGCTTCGAGCGGGAGAAAAAGCTGAAGACCCGGGTTGAGCTGTGATATCTTTTTTTTTCAAAAAATGAGATACTGTCATTAACGCCATTGACCGAGCCCCGCGACCGTCACATCGCCTGATTTGGCTCCGCCGCTGTCACGTCACTGTAGCTTATCCTGCCAGCGTCACCCCGTACAAAAAAGAATAATTGACAAGCACCTCTCATTCTGTATACTTTTGTTAATAACCCGCGCTCCTCCCGATGGGGGGGCGGAACACAATTCGCATAATGACAGCAGAAAGGTGCGCGATGAGCAATCCCTACGTAAAATCACTGAAGTCCTTTGATCCTAAAAAAGATCTCCTGGTAAACGAAAAATTCAGAGTAGAAGGTGGACAATCGCAGCCGGATACCCTCAGCGACCTTGAAGCAGAAGAGGGAGAAGCGGGACTCAGCGGAGATGCCGGTACTGAATATTGCAGTTTTAAAACCGGCGGCCCGATACTCGGCGGCATCAGATTAATTCCCGACACAACGAACCGGACGATTCTTCTCGCGGGCAACAAGAACGGAGAGGTTTACCTCCTGACCCCTGAGGGAAGCGCGCTGAAACCGATACTCAAGTTCAAGATACCCGGTTCCATAATCCGGACCCCTGCCTACGCTGACGGCATCATATACTGCACAACCAGGCAGGGACTGGTCATCGCCGTCAATACCGGCCTGAAGGATGCCGCGGAGAACACCAAGACCATACAGCCGGAAGTGATCTGGCAGGAGAACTTGCCGAAGGGGATCCTCACCGAGCCTATTGCCACCGGCAAGATACTCATTATCGCTTCGCTGGACGGCCTCCGCGCCTACGAGGCCTATTACGAGAGCGCAGCAGCAAAGGCAATCGGGAAATCCCTCTGGGTGATGCCCATCGACGGAACGGTTTCCACGCCGCTCCTTCACTCGGGCGTCATTTACATCGGGAGTGAGGACAAGCAGCTCAACGCATTCGAATACGGGGGGAGCAGCATCAGTCCGGTATGGCGATACAAGGCAAATGCCGCCATCCGGGCAAAACCAACCGTCTCGAAGAGGGGGAATTATATTTTAGCTTCCTCCATCGATGGATCGGTCTACTGTCTGCCCGGTACCGGTGAGAAGCTCAGATGGGTATTCATTGCACGGGCACCGGTGTACAGCTCCATTGTTTCGGAAGTTGTCGACAACGAGGAATTCTTCTACTTCGGAGCCGATAACGGTATCTTCTACTGCTTGAATACCTTCGGCAAGGAGGTGTGGCGTTTTAAAACAAATGGCAAGATACGCACCGAACCGCTGATACACGAGAATGGGATCTTCTTCGGCTGTGAAGACAATCACCTCTACTGCCTGAATAGCAAAACGGGTAAACCGAACTTCACCTTCGGCACCGATGGCAATATTAACGGGTCACCCATCATCGTTGACAATATTCTATATTTCGGTTCAACCGATTCTTTCATACACGGGATACATTTGTAGTGGCTAGCATCAATAAAAGGAGCTTATCTCCGACGCAATGAACGATATGCCGACTGCACGATCCTGAAGAGAGGGAGTATTATCACCGGAGAGCATCACCCGAATCACAAAGACGGGAGGAATGAATGCAAATCTTCTTACATAAAATAATCCAGGCGCTTCATATTGATCCGAGAGTATATGAGCTGGAGAAGGATATTGAATTCTATCAGTACCTTCTCTTTGGCGCGGTGATTGTCATCTTACTGCTGATACTCATCATCTACCTGCAGAGAAGACTTGTTATCACCCTTCGAAGCGGCGAAACTTCCCCTCCGCGGCCGAAAATCCTGCCGCGGAGGAAAACCGCACCGCAGCAGAAGGCCGCAACCCCTGCTGCCACCCGGATTGCACCGAAGGAGCTTCCCGATCCCGGCCTCATCTTCAAGTACTCGCTGGCGAAGGAAAATGTTATGGAAAAGACAATTGCCATCGGCCAGTGCGAGGGAAATATCAAAACCTATTCGACAGAGATAATCGACAACCATCTGTCACTCTACATTCGAATACTTGAAGACCGGCGCGATCGGGATATATATGATCTCCCTGATGTCATCATGGAAGAGTATCAACTGGATCTCAGGAGAGACGGCAAGGTCCTGATATACTATCCGGGTCTCGATGGCTTCAGGGAGATGGGTTCCCGTGAGCGCATCTACATCAAGAAGGAGCCGGACGAAGCCGGTGATCCGACCTTTCAATCACTCGAGCCGAAATCTCCCGTCCGCTTCAGGCTCGGCGACCGTCTCAATCAGGACGGGAAGTTCATCAGCGGATTCTTTGAATTCCATCTCTTCAATCAGGAGTACGAGGTAAAGACCAAAGCCGGTATTCCAAAAATTGAGAAAAACTTTCTTATTCGATTGTATAAGATATATCCGGGTTACGATACCGGCTCTCCGACCGACGACGGCTTGTACCCAATGGTCGATCCTTTCACGACGGAGTAATTTCATGGCACGGGATGATATTCACGGTTCGATCCAGAGTATAATCAGCGACGATAAACCGACCGTCCGAAAGTCCCTGATCATCGGGGTCGGCGGCTCCGGGATGAGAGGGGTGATTGCCGCAAAGCGATGGATTGAGTCGAACCTCCCCACCGAAGCGCACCGCTACATGCGCTGGATTGGCATCGATACCACGGACATTGAGACGAGCATCGAGGGCAAGGGAGGCATGTACCGCTTCCCCTCCGATCAGTTCTACCAGGAGGAGCGGCGGATGCTCTACATTCCCTCTCCGACGCCATCTGAGCTCTCCCTTGAATTCCTCAGGGAAAAACATGCCAATGACCGGTGCTTCAGCTGGATTCCCAATCCCGATGTCTACGATATCTCAACCCGGGCGGGACAGGGCGCCAATCAGACCCGCCCGCTCGGTCGCATTGCCTTTATGGTAAATGAAGCGAAGATACGGGAAACGCTTATCAAGGAGCGGGATCGATTGAAGGAGCTCCCCGACGAGCCGAAATACTTTCAACTCATGGATATCAAAGAGGGCGAGGACAAGAAGGACGAGACCATCTCCTTCACCATTCAGCGGGGAGTCAACCGGTACTCCTTCAGCGAAAAGATACCGCCGGATCACTACATTGCCACCATCGAACCCGATCAACAGGCTCGTGCAATTCTCTGCCCCCATATCAAGGGGAAGATAACCATTGAGCACTTCCCCGTCGATGAAAAGGGACCCTATTTTGAGATAAACGGATCGAGCTTCGCTGACAAAACCTTTACCTTCAAGGTGCGGCACTTCAAGCGCAGCGGCCAGATCTCAATCTTCATCACCTGCTCGATAGTCGGCGGGACCGGAAACGGGATGATCCTCGATCTGACCGCGCTGGTCAAGGATATCTTCAAGGATTACTGGCCGGCACCGCGCATCTACGGCATTCTCGTTCTCCCCTCAGCCTTCAAGCGGGTCGTCTACAATCGAAATGCCCGCGCGAACGCATACGCCGCACTGAAGGAGATCGATTTCTTCATGAGCGGCAACACCTTCAGGGCCGAATATCCCTCCGGGCGTGTCGTTGAAGTTCCCGATCGCCTCTACGAGGACGGCATGCTCTATCTTCTCGACGTCGAGAACATGGCGGGCAACTCCCTGCAGGGGCGCGATCAGGTGCAGGAGCTCACCGGGCAGTTCATCTCAACCTTCGTCGCCTCGACCGTCGGCGGCGCCATTGAGGAGCGAATGGTCAACGACTCCACGAGGGCATCCATTTATCTGCCGAAGGAGGAAGCCTCAAAGCGAAAAGCGTGCTATAACTCCTTCGGCATATCACGCGTCCTCTACCCCGTTCCCCACCTCAAAGAGCTGGGATACAAGATAACCGCTCTCAAGATGATAGAGTCCTTTCTCCAGCCGCTCAATCCGCGGCTCCTCCTGGAAACCCTTGGTGACATCAACCGGGGGCTCGTCAGAGCGCTGCGGCTGAACTGCCGGCTCATATTCGAACGGATTTATCCCGATTATCAGATGGACATCGAGGTTGAGCTTCGATCCTACGCCAAAAAAATGCAGGCAGCCCTGCAGAAGGGTGAGAAGCGGGGGCTCATTATTGTTATGGAAAACATCCTCCGTGATTACGGAAAAGAGGAGATGGAGAAGATTAAGAGGAACCTCCTCATCCGGATGGAGAAGCGATATCAGATCGAGATTGAGAAGATGAAATCGGTTCTCACCGCGGAGATACATAAATACATCAAGGATCCCAACAAGGGTTTTCTCTTCGCCGATGCGGTTATCAACATGCTCCTCGATAAGCTGGAGCTCTATCAGAAGAAGTACTACAAAGAGCGCGTCGCCCTCGCCCGCTACTCGACCGAGGAGATGGAGAAGCTCATCGAGATGGCAGACGAAAAGGGAGCCGACAAGCAGATCGCCGATGCAGTAATTGAGATGGCAAATTTCAATTTCGCCCAGCTCGTCTTTGAATCGATGCTCACCTCGGCCGAATCGTTTGTGAGAGAATTCAAGGCGCTCCTCTTCAACCTGAAGAACATCGAGGTGAACATTCTCAAGGATAAGGTCGCCGCGCTCCTGGAGGAGCTCAAGCAGGAGATCGATGCCGGGAAGTTCGAGATACTGGAGAAGAAAAACCCCCTCTTCTTCTACCTCATCAATGATAAGGAGATAGAGGACTTTCTGAAAAAGTACTTCTACTCAAAGCTCTCCATCGAGGATCTCTGCAACGACATCGACTTCGTACAGATGGATCGAGAAGACGATCAGGCGCAATTCATTGAAACCTACCTGATCTCCACCCAGGGACTTTCCATTCTTGAGAAGAGCAGCGACGAGATTCGTGAGCTCATCCAGAGTCAGTACGGCAATCTCCTCGACAAGCCGATCGAGGAGATGAAGAGCATTCTCTACGGCACCGATGAAAATATTGAAGACGGGCTGAACCTCAGCGAGACGAGCCTGCTGAAGATTGACATTGAGAAGCTCAAGAAGAAGCTCTTCAAGATAATTCACTCGCGCTTTGAGGGATTTAACTTCGATAACATCTCCCTCAAGCAACTTCTCAACGAGAAGCAGATTCCCGTCAGAAAACTCCTGGAGAAGCTGGACACCTACTCGCGCCCCTACATTTATGTCGATGCGACCGGACTGAATGCAATGGAGTACTATCGAACCATCACCAATTTCTCGCTCGACACCTATGAGGAGGGTGACGATCCGGGAAAGAGCGCCCCGAACGATCTCCCCTCGCGAATGGATCACTACAAGGAACGCGAGGCGGCCATTCCCAATATCAGTGTCGAGACCTTCGAGGTTCCCAATCTGTGCAAACCCTACGAGATGATCTCCATCGGCATACTCCTGGGATTTCCCATTTTTAAAATCAATTCACTCGAAGAATGCGCCCGTGATTACCATGCACTCACCGCCGAAAAAAGCCATCCGCTGCACTGCTTCAATCATCCGACACTCGATGCGAAGTACTTCCCCGATCCCTTCAGGATGACGAATTACCTCAACCCCGCACATCTCTGGAACGGACTGGTGCTCCTGAAGGTGCTCCAGAAGAATGGCACCGTGTACCAGTACGAGAGCGCGCTCGCCAGTGCGCTGAAGGATGTCGAGGCGCGGGAAAGCTACAAAGAGGTTATACTCAAAGTAGAGGAAAAAATCATCTCGGCAGGCGGATACGAGAATGCCCCACTCGAAACGATTGCCGAAGCCATCAATGCGCTGGGCATGCTCGCGAAAAATCAATCAAGCAACCTGCTACAATTCCGCAGGGAGTACTCCCTGGTGATACGGGATATCCTCGACGGTGATGGCACGGGTGATCGAGCACAACAGCAGAATTTAGGCAAGGATGCCTACATCGAGAAATTCATAAAGGCCCCGCAGTTCAAGAATCTCGGTGAGCTTATCGTCTTCCTTGAAAACGAGATAAATGTACGTGAATTCCTCATGATTACCATACGGGAAACCATCAACAGAACAAAGGAAACGGTTAGCGCCGGTGCAAATATCTCCCTCCCGAAGTGGAAAGTCGATCAGGTCGCGCTGCCCCAGTTCAAGGACAAGTATGAGTTTTACGACTATTTCGAGAAGAAGGGATCTCTCGAGTGGCAGAACATATTAAAAAGCAGGCTCGTCGATAAACTCAACGCCTATGCGACCTCATCGCGATTCAGGCTGGAGAGCGATCCATCACTTCTCGATCGGAACAAGGTATCCACCTTCCTGAACTCACTCGATCAGAAGCTTCCACAGATCGTCCTGTGGGAGGTCAAGGCCGATAACAAGATTATCAAATAGGAGCTTTCGGCCTCACCTCACCGGGATTGCTCCTCGGGGCTGAATCGAAGCTCGTAGATCTGCTCCTCCTCTTCCATGCAGAAATACCCGCCGCGAAGATGCTGCTTCGTCATATCGGTATAGTGCTTGCTCATGAAATATCCATTCTCGCCCGTCATCTGCATGAACCAGCCGCGGGGTTCATCGTCAAAGCGAACTATCATACGCACGCCGGCCGCGAAGTCGGAGACGAAGGGTGGTTTCATCTCATGGAAGAGCCCGTTATTGACCGTATCGCAGTCCCCCTCGTAGGGAAGGGGGCCGAAATCGACCAGTGGGCGAAGCATTTTCGATTTGCCCAGCAGATGATTGAAGTGGATCTGATGGATCTCTCCCCATTTCCACGATGACATCTGATCGTTGTCAAAGACCTCCTGCAGAATATCCAGGGTTTCGATCAGGGATCGAGTGGCGATATCCCGAACGGTTTCCTTCTCCGCTGTGGATACATCATCAAAGAAAGAGCTTCTCTTCTCGATGTGATAGAAGAGCCGGTCGAGGCTCACCCTCCTGTTGGCGACATACATCTCGGCAAGCTCATCACCCAGCTCATCGGAGAAGGTGTTGAACATGAATCTCACCACGAAGGTATTGAAGAGCGATGGCGCTGCAGCATCCTTGTCAACCGATCCATCCCATTTTTCTAAAAGTGCAAGCGCCGCCGGTATTCGCTTATCCTTTGCTGAATCTATATATTCCCGCACAATGGGTTTGACGCGCTTCCAGACGAGCGTTCTCACATCCATGTGCATCTTTTTAATATACTCCACATCAATCTTGTCTTTCTCGAGGAGCATCTCCTCAATGCGCTCGTACCGATAGCTGGGATGATACATCCCGTTCATATAGGGGGCACGTTTCGAGACGATATTGTTCGCCGTTGCAACGAATCCCCGGGCAGGGTTGGCAACACTCGGATTCCGCTCGAAGGGAAGGTATCCTCTCCAGTTGCGCGCCCGTCGCGAACCGGATTCCATAACGGTACCGGTTCCGGCTATCCGGTCGGGCAACCACCCGACGAGCTGATAGGCACAGTTCCCTTCACGATCGGCATACACCATATTCTGCGGTGCAATACCGATCCCCTTCACCGCACGCAGAAACTCTCTGTAGTTCTTCGCCTTCGTCAGATGGTAGAAGCCCTCAATACCCATGCCATCGAATCCGGTCCAGGCAAAGCTGACAATCGTTTTCATATCGGGAAAGACCTGATGCAGAAGGGGTCTCCCCTTCGCATAGGATATCTTCATTGTTACCGGATCCCTGCCCTTAATGTTAAAAGTCTCTTCACGGGTATCGAGCGGCACCTGCCTCCCCTGATAGCGATACGTGCCCGCTTTGAGATCAACGTCCTCAACGAAGAGATCAACCATGTCGGCATTATTATTGGTAATTCCCCATGCAATTGAACGGTTGTATCCCAAAACGAGAATGGGAAGACCCGCAACCTGTGCTCCGGCCACCTCATGATCCCCCACCCTGATTCGGATCAGATACCAGTCGTTCGGGAGCTTTGAATAGTGAACATGCGGATCGTTGGAAAGGATTGCGCCACGATACGCGCTCTTCTTTGAAGAAACTGACCAGTTATTGCTCGCCCACGGCCCTCCGCGTACCAGCTCAAGCTCAACGATGCCCCGACTGAGCTTTCTCAGATCCTCGCTGCCGATGGTCCCCTCGATGATTGTTCCTGCCGCTTCCGGATATATCTTCATGAGCTCCTTTGCCCTGTCGGCACCTATTTTCTGGACAATCTCCTGAAACATGATCTCTTCTTTCATGTTGTAGCTCATAACCCAGTTGAGCATCATCCCGACGAGCGGCAGATCCTCGACCTGCCATCGCTCAGACCTGATACCGACAAGCGAGAAGGAGAGCGGGGCGCCATTGGTATCAAGATAGAAGTTCACCCCATCAACATATCTCTGGAAAAGCAGTTTTATTCGCGGTGGAAGCTTTCCGACCTCACGCCGTGCAATTCGCCGGAATCCGACCGCCCTGAGGAAGATATCCTTCTTGAGGGCGCTCTCGCCAGCAAATTCAGCGAGCCGACCCTGTCCTGCCCGCCTGTTAATCTCCATCTGAAACATTCGATCCTGCGCATTGACATACCCCCACGCAAAGAAGAGATCCTCTTCGTTCTTTGCGTCAATGGTGGGAACAGCAAAATTGTTTCTCTTCACCACCACCGATTCTTTGAGCCCCGGTGCAGTTACTACACCATCATAATCCGGAATAAAGCTATAGAGCCACAGGAAAAGAATGCCAGCAATGAGCAGAAGACCGATACCCAAAATGATAAAGATCTTTTTCATGCGATACCCCCATGGAGAAGTGATTGTAAGAAGAAAACCCCCGAGAGCGAGTTATCAATTCAATAAGGAGCACTCAATACTCTACTCCTTCTTCATGAGGATGTCAATAATGAAATCGACGCTCGGTTGTCAGAGGAGATGATCCGGGGAGAGCGCTAGGAAGATATACGATATGCAACCGGTTTCGCCGTGAGCTCCTCCTCGATGGGACATCCGATTACATAGACAGTATTATCACGGTGACTGTAACCGGTTGCACGATATTCACCGTTGGTCCAGTACTGACAGAGAACCTCGTCGATAACGTGCATAACGTGATGCGGACATTTCTTACACTCTTCAAGTTTCATGCTATCCCCACCCCTGCCATCATGAAATGCGCTCCCCCGGAGGTTCTTCCGCAGAGAGGAGAGGAAGAGAGCGCACCCATCCATGGCCATTACAGCGTTGAAAATGAAAATACACCATTACAACAATGAACTGATCAGAACAAAACATCCCCGCCAGGCGGGAAGCAAAAATCAATATTTTATCATTACAATTAAGAATGAAAAACCTGTCAATCAAAAAATTATGTCACATACATGCTATTCTTGAACACTCCACTATCGATGAAAACCGGGTGACAAGACATATCCGAAGGAGCACAATTGTATAACGAACAGCGGCTTAAAGAAGTTAAAAGATTTTAGGAGTATCCCATCGGGGTTAAGAGAGCAAACTGCAATCGCTCAGTGCATATTCCCGAAAGTCGCAGTATGAGCTCACGTACTATTTTCCGCTTTCAGGTTTCGAATAGTTATCCTTTTCTCATCAACGATGACATAGCTCTTGTCAAGATTTGATTTTGAAAGCTTCAGAACTTTTTTTATCCGGTCAACGATATATTCAACTGAACGCGGTTGGAAGGCAAGAACGATAACGGCTTCAGCTTTATAGTTATTCCTGACAACCAGATCGGCAACATCGCGATCAAAGGTCATGAGGTACCCTTTTTCACGGTGTGCGAAATTAATAATCTCATCATCGGTAACGATTCTATCGGTTTCAACAAAGCTGAGCAGGTGAACACCCTCTTCCCGCAATCGACGAACAGCAAGGAGGGGGACATTCGCATCAGCAATTATTTTGAATCGGCGAATCATATCAGCAATACTTTTTCATCCTTGATAACGCTGGAAGCATATTCAAGGCAGGCCCTGATATCCTGCTCGGTGAGCTGCGGATAGTTACTGCCGATCTCCTCATAGCTCCATCCGTTTGCAAGGAGATCCAGCACAAAATCCACCGTGATACGCGTCCCCTTCACAAAAGGCTTCCCGACAACCACATCCTTCTCAAAAACTATTCTGTCCTGCCACATATCAAACCCCTTCACCGTTGACTGTTACTTTTATCGTTACTACAATTCGATCTCATTATCATAAAAAGAATAACCGCCCGCAAGAATATTTCTCTCCCTGCCGGTAGAGGAGAACCGCACATCTTTACGAATATCTTCAGTCAAATCAGCGATTTCAATCCGGCATAATCCGTTTATGCTGCCAAACTAATCATGATTCCTTACGGAGCTGAAAACAGGAGCTGTTCACTAATCCTCCTTCACCGTGTAGCGATTTATGAGGAAGGTGTACATATTTGACAGCAGCGGATCAGTAACCTCATGAATCGAGCTGTTATTCAAGACATCCTTTCTATTCTGAGCAAACCAGTTAAAGAGACGTCGAGCAGCGTCCCCTGCATCCGATGCCACATGGCACATTCGCACTATCTTTTTCATCTCACCCCGGTCGAAAAAATTACGATAATTTCTCATGATGATTATAAAATGGCTCCCACCCTCACCCTCTTTAACGTCCACATCATCCGCAGCAGCTTGCGGAGCTTTCTTCTTTCCTTCACTCTTCCCGGATGTTTTCCTGAGCTCCTCCTGTAATTTCCGAACCTGCATATTGTGCTGCAGTACAAGCGCCTGCTGCAACAGGAATCTCAAACCCTCCTCATCAAGCTCCTTAAGAATTGTGCCGAGCTGCTTTATCAGCTCCTTCTCCGCACTTTCATTCTGCTTGCTTTGAGCACGTCCTGTATCTGACTTTTTGCGGGATTTCCCGGTTCCGGAACCTCCCTTTTTCCTTTCGCCACCACCTTTACCGGCCATATGCACCTTCCCCTCTGATGTATAGAATAGCCTCGAGAATCAATTACTGTATTTATTGATGCTTTAATTATCACCCACTGTCAGCAGCAGTGGTCAAATGTCCATTGGCACTATACCGAATATACCGATCAATAACTCCCCGGACAATAAAACCCTCTTTCGGTGGATGTACTGTAATACAGAGTACATTTCTCGGCAAGTTTTTTTACAAACCGGCGTCCTTCACAGAAATCCACCGGGACGCCGTGAAACCGATCAACCCCTTTTCTGGAGTAATCTATCGAGGCGTCCGAACAGCAATGATACTGTTGTCACTGAGAAATGCCCGTATGCGCCGCCAGTATGCATTGGCATCAGGCGGGCAATCATTGTGATGACAATCATAGGTTACAAGTACGGCCCTATGAGCTTTCCGGGATAATGACACCGCATTTCGATACGGTACTATCTCATCATATCGCCCGTGAAAGATGAGAACCGGGCCCTCGAAACGCTCTACCGCCCGGAGATTGTCAAAGGGATCTCTCACCAGAAAGGGGGGAACGAGGTATCTCCAGGAAAACTGTCTCACATCGGTGAATGTCGACTGCAGAATCAGGGCACTGAGCGCTCTTCGGGCGACCAGGGAGCAGACTGCGCCACCGCCAACCGAACGACCGTAGGCGAAGATCCTCCCCGCATCGATATCTTCCCGCTTCAGTAACCAGTCATAGGCTGCAGTGAACGCTTCGATAATGGAATCCTCTGAGGGAGATCCCTCCGAACGTCCATAGCCGGGGAACTCAACGGCCAGCACGTTCACTCCCAGGT
>CAZZCF010000002.1:30584-92555 GCA_964652955.1 uncultured Leptospirales bacterium | reverse complement strand
CGGTATTCACGATACGATGCCGCGGCCCCTTCACGGTCATCTTCATGCCGCATCGTCTCGCAGCGCAGAGAGCAGAACGCGCCCCGGCATCTCCTTCGGGATACTGTGCTCCCCATATAGTATACTCTCCGTCGCCGGATAATTGACAAAATTTTTCTTTGATGATGGTGAAAAATTTACCCCTCATCACGAAAGAGCGAGGTGAGGAATCCTGCGACACCTGCACCACCGAACGGCAGGCAGTTATCACGGAATACGTACGGGAAATTATCGCGCTCATGCGCAATTGTACCCGGCGCCCCCGCTTTCGGGGGGGGGTGATAATAACGGGCCGGAAAACGTGACATTCTTTCGGTTGACAGAAACGGTATTGCAGTCCTCCATTGCAGTATATGAATACCGCTGCTGCGAGTGAATCAAACCGCCCATGAAGATAAGGGTCGCATCAATCGGCTGCCGCCTGAATCAGGCTGAAATACAATCGGTGATAACGGGATTGCAGGACCGTGGCCATGAGCTCACGGTGAACGATGACGCCGATCTTATTATCATCAACTCCTGTGTCGTGACGGTGACAAGCGCGCGAAAGACCCGCAAGCTGATCTATCAGGCTGAACGGGCGCTCGAGTCCAGGAGCGAGGGGAGAATCCTCATCGCCGGCTGTGCCGCGCAGGAAGTGCGGCAGGAGGGGAAGCGCCTCTTCATTCCGAACGATTACAAATACCTGATTCCCGATATTGTCGATGATCGAAACCTCTTCCACCGGCTGTCGCGGTGCGCTCCTTCCCGCTTCGAATACCCTGTCCCGCTTCGGGGAACCCGGACCAGGGTGAATCTCAAGATACAGGACGGCTGTGACAACTACTGCACCTACTGTATTGTTCCCTATGTCCGGGGCAGATCGCAGAGCAAACCGTTCTCCCGGATTGTAAGCGAATTCGAAGCGCTTATCGAAGCCGGCTTCAAGGAGATTGTCCTCACCGGAGTAATGATAGGCCATTATGAAAGCGAGGGATACAGCCTCGCCGATCTCCTCGAGCGGCTTCTGGCACATGATGGCCGGTTCCGCATTCACCTCTCATCGCTCGCACCGCACTACATGACTTCAGCGCTTCGCGAACTCATGACTGCCGAGAAGATAGTGAAGCATCTCCACCTCTCACTGCAGAGCGGCAGCAACCGGATCCTGCAGAGCATGAATCGTCCCTATACGCGGGAGGAATACCGGAGTCTCTGTGAATCGGTGAGAAGCGCTGTTCCCGACATAAATCTCACCACCGACGTCATCGTGGGATTTCCCGGCGAAACTGACGATGATTTCAGGCAGACGATAGATATTGTCAGATCGGTCGGACTATCGCACGTGCACACGTTCCGCTACTCTCCCCGCCCGGACACGAAAGCGGCCGCCATGAAGGAAACGGTCTCCGAAAATACCAAAACCGAGCGGAGCAGCGCGATACGAACCCTCTATACCGAACAGAAGCGGGCATACTACCGGCGCTTCGAAGACCGGAAAACAGCATTCCTCAGCGAGCGATTCCGAAAGGGGAGGACGCACGGCTTCAATGAGTATTATGTTCCGGTAGAGATCGAGCAGAAGCTCGAACGAAATCAGTTCTACACGGTAAAAACAGCCCTCGACGAGGAGCGTCTCTGCCTCCGGGGCACGGTTGTCGGCTGAGCCCGGATTCGGCATTTTCCCCTTGCGGTCATACCGTCGAACGGATACTCCGGCTCAGCCTTCTGTATCCGTATGCGCTTCCGACCGGAAGGGGAGCCAAAAATAAGTCACGGAGACGGGACGATTGCCGAGCGGCTCCCGCCTCCGTGATGTTACCATTTTTTGTTGCCGGCATCTCAGTTGGTTTCAGTTTTCGGGGCGTGATCCTTCAGTAGCTTTGCAGTTTTAACGAGCCGTATAAACTCATCCCGATATCCTTCGGTATCCCTTCCCCGGGAATCACGGGCAAGCTTCAGCGTGCTCTCGAAGGAAGCATCACCCTTAAACTCAGAATTCCGCAGGAGCATGCCGAAGGAAGCAACCGCCGCCGAAAAGCGAAAATTTTCCGAGGTCTCTTCCAGGGGGAGGTTTCGGTCCGGAACCGCTTTAACCGTCAGCCTGCTCTTCGAACCCGCCGGCTCCTTGTAGCGAAGCTTGACCGTCATGATCTCATCACTCTGCCGGGCATCCTCTCTGATGCGCGTATCCTGATATTTCAGGGGATCGACTGCCTGAATGTTCGATTTCGAGCCGGCAGGGACAATCTCATAGAGGGCGGTAACCGAATGTCCGGAGCCGAGCTCTCCGGCATCCTTCCGATCATCATTGAAATCCTCCTTCCCGAGCAGCCGATTCTCGTATCCGATGAGCCGGTATGCTGCGACCCGGGCGGGATTGAATTCCACCTGAATCTTTACATCCTTTGCAATAGTAAAGAGCGTCCCTCCCATCTCCTTGACCAGCACCTTTTTCGCTTCAAGGAGGCTGTCGATATAGGCATAATTGCCGTTTCCCTTGTCCGCGAGGTTCTCCATGCGTGAATCCTTGTAGTTGCCGGTTCCGAAGCCCAGCACGGTGAGAAAAATTCCACCCTTTCGCCTGTTCTCCACCAGCCGAACGAGTTCCGCGGTACTGGAGACCCCCACGTTGAAGTCTCCATCGGTGGCGATGATGATCCGGTTATTCCCTCCCCTGATGAAATTCTCACTTGCTATCCGGTACGCGAGCTTAATTCCCTGCCCGCCGTTCGTCGAGCCCCCTGCCATGAGCATATCCAGCGCCTTGATAATCCGTCCCTTCTTATTCCCCGGTGTTGAGGGGAGTATGAGACCGGCCGCTCCGGCGTACACGACGATGGCAATTCTGTCGCGCTCACGCAGCTGGCCAACGAGCAGCTTGAAGGCTGCCTTGAGGAGGGGCAGCTTATCGGGTGAATCCATCGAACCGGAGACATCGAGCAGAAACACGAGATTGCTCGCCGGGAGGTTCGCCATCGGGACCCGTTTCCCCTGCAGGCCGATGTGAACGAGCCGATGCTTCTGATTCCAGGGGCAGGCGGAGAGCTCCGTGATAATGGAGAAGGGATCGCTCCCCTTCGGCTGCGGATAGTCATAGGTGAAGTAATTAATCATCTCCTCGATGCGGACTGCATCCTCCGGCGGAAGGCTGCTGCCGAGAATGAATCGGCGCAGGTTGCTGTAGGATGCCGTATCCACGTCAATTGAAAAGGTCGAGAGGGGATTGTTCTTCACCTCGAGAAAGCCGTTTTCGTAAATCCGGTCGTACTCCTCGGTGTTGAACTGCCGAATGGCATCATCCCTCTGGCGCAGGCTCGCCATACCGGCAAGCGGTGTCTTCTCAGCGCATTTGGGGCTGATAGTCATCTTCAGTTCGCTCATTATCGATTCATCATCAGCATCGGCCTCTGCACGCTTGACCGTGCCGCCGCTGCAGGCCAGCACACCGGCCAGAAGCAGACAGCAGATCACGGCCATACTATGCCGTATTTCCCTCTTCATGATCTCCTCCTTCTGTGAAGCGTATTACGCCTCTCCGGCAAAGCGCCACTGCACTCCTATCACTTGTGCGGTGCATGGAAGGCGTTATCGTGATTTCATCCGTTAGACAGAGGATACGGTTCCCGGTTCCAAAAAAAGATCGATTATCGCCGCGACCAGTACGATGCGAGGAGGGATCCCGATATATTGTGCCAGACGCTGAAGAGCGCCGCAGGGAGCGCCGCAGCAGGAGTAAAGTGCAGGAGCGCGAGGGTGAGGGCGAGCCCGGAGTTCTGCATGCCCACCTCGATTGCGAGGGTTCGCCGGCGACGCTCATCGAGCTGAAGCGATCGCCCAATCGAATAGCCGGTCATCAGGCCGATGAAATTATGCAGGATAACGACCGCAATCGATATCGCCGCAACGGTGAGCATACGCTCCGCGTTAATGCCGATGATGCCACCGACAATCACCACAATAGCGATAACCGACACGAGCGGCAGAACGCGTACCAGCCGCTGTATCTGCTCCCTGAAGAAGTGATTGAGGAGAATTCCCAGAAGGACGGGGAGGAGAACAATTTTCAGTATCGAGAGGAACATCCCTCCCACCGCAACCGGTATCCATTTTCCGGCAAGCCAGAGGGTGAACAGCGGGGTAATCAGCGGAGAGAGAAGTGTTGAGACGGTGGTCATCGATACGGAGAGAGCAACATCACCCCGCGAGAGATAGGTAATAACGTTCGAGGCGGTCCCGCCGGGACAGGTGCCCACCAGAATCACCCCGACGGCAATCTCGGGAGGCAGATTGAATGCGGTGACAATCAGCAGCGCTGCCAGCGGCATCACCGTATACTGCGAGAGCACCCCGATAATGACCGCTCCCGGCTTCATGAGTATCACCCTGAAATCGTCTCCGGTCAGGGTCATTCCCATGCCGAACATGATTATGCCGAGAAAGAGGGGGATAAAGGGAACCGACCAGGTAAAGAGTGCCGGCCGAAAGAAACCGGCGGCCGAGAAGAGTATCACCAGGAGCCCGAAGTAATTGCCTGCGAACATGCTCAACCGCTCGAGCGCCTTCATGCCCCTTCCCCCGGATTATCGTGAAACTGCTCTCGAATTATCATGCTCGAAGCATCCTCCCTTAACCGATGGCGTATTTTCTCCCGCGCTTTGCAACTATCTGCTCACGGATAAGATCGCCCATCGCCATCTGCACCGCCTCCTCGGGCCTGTTGATGAATTCCGCAATTCTCTTAACCGATATCCCGGAGTGCTGCAAAAGCGTCCGTACAATCAGGCCCCGGAGCTGTCTTCGAGACCCCTCGAACGGGGGCTGTCGTTGATAATGAGCGCTCCGCCGCGAAGGATTGGGACAGCTCTTCTTGAGCATGGAACCGTAATCCATCAGCGCCGAATACCATCGACGGGGATTTTTTCTGTCGAGGGTCCGCTCGATGAGGGGCAGGAGACGCTCATCGGGAACACGCTCCTCCCGAGGAAAGAAGAAGTGCAGAAACACGGTCCGGATATTCGTCTCAATGAAAATAACGGGCCGGTCGAAGGCGAAGGCGGCAATTGAACCGGCCGTTGCGGGACCGATCCCGGGAAGGGTGATAAGCTCCTCCGGCGTGTCGGGTATCCTCCCCCGGTAGCGAAGGGCGATTTCCTGCGCCATGCGGTGCAGCAGGAGCCCCCGCCGGTTATAGCCGAGTCCCTGCCATACGGCAAGCACCGCTCGAAGGGGCGAACGGGCGAGCGCCCGTATCGAGGGGAAGACCCTGATGAACTCCCGGTACTTCCCGATGACCCTCTCGGTCTGCGTCTGCTGAAGCATTATCTCTGAGACGAGGATCCGGTAGGGATCTGCTGTTCGCCGCCAGGGGAAATCACGGCCAGACCGCTCGAAGTAGTCATACATGATGCGGCGAAACCGCTTCACCGTCGACGGTGACGGATCGGGTCCCCTGCCACACCGTTCCCGGAAACTCCGGGCACTATCCTCAACCGGATATTCGATATCGTCACTGTGCAAAGCCATCTCGTATACATTCACGCCGTTTTCAGGAAAGCTCTGAATCGGAAGCGGACAACAGCAGAGCCGCATGATAACCGTTCGCGGCCAGATGAGAAAAGCAAGAACTTTTTAGATATACGGATTTTCGTCCTGAAGCTATTATTGTCGCCGCCGGATACTGCGGTCTCGTCGGGACGGCCGACACGGTGAAATCATCAACCGAAGCGTTGAGAAGTGCATTGAAATCCTGATCGCTTACGTCGTCGGCGAGAGATTCCGCAGCGTCTCAACTGAAGCGGCAACCTCTTCAGAGGTTCCGGAGAGCTCTTCGGCACCCAGGGCAATCTCCTGTGATGCGTTATTCACGGTGACAATGCTCTTCGATATCTCGTCAATCGCACTCTGCTGCTCACCGATAGCATGGGAGATCTTGCCGGACTCATCGAGCAGGAGCGCAATCTGCTCCCGTACTTTCTTATTCAATTCCATATCCTGACGGGAGAGAGCAACCACCTGATCGATCTTGTTTCCGAAATCGGTGATATAGTCTATCATGCGATTCAGGGAGCTTTCAAGCATCCCGAGCTGTGTATGAGCCTTTCCAATCTCATCACTGGAGACGCTGAATATATCATTTATGGATTTCACATTAAAAGATGTCCTCTCCGCGAGCTTCCCTATCTCATCGGCAACCACGGCGAATCCCCTGCCATGTTCACCGGCACGCGCCGCTTCAATAGCGGCATTCAGAGAGAGGAGATTGATCTGATCCGAGATATCCTCGATAACGTTCACCATGTCCCGCACCTCGCTGTACCTGTCGACGGAACCGGTCATCACCCTGATGGAATCGGCAATCTCCTTCCGGGACTGTTCAACGACCTTATTGAGGCTGTCCCGTATCTCCAGAGCGACCCCGATATGCTCTTCCACCGCGCGAACGAGATCGTACAGCCTGTTCATCTCACCTGCTGCTTCGCCGGCGAGCTGTACCTGATTGCCGGAACGTGCATTGATGCTCTCACTTCCCGCGGCTATCTCCTCGATGACCGAGGAGATCTCTTCCAGCGACGAAGCCTGGTTCTGGGCATTGTCCGAGAAGGAAGCTGCAAAGGAGGTCATCTCTTCGATAGTCGCCGAGAGCCGTATGGCGGTATCATGTGCCTGCTCGAGCAATCTGCCGATATGTGCTGCCGCTTCCCGGGACCGGTTCGCCTCATCATGAGCTGTCCTGAGAGCCCGGTCAGATATGGTAATTATCAATAGAAAAATGACAGACACCATGATGAACGAAAGCCCGAAGGAGATAAGCGATCTGGTTGCCCAGGTGATCAGGTCTTTTTCAAGTTTTCCAATGCTCGAGAGATAGAAAAAAATAAATCCGGTAATTACTATACCCATCAGGATGGCAAGAGTCCTCCGTGATGTCAGCAGTGCGGAGAGGGCAAGGGGGATAAATAAATAGAACACAATGCCGACAAAGGGGCCAAAGTCTCCTGTCCGCTGCAACATAAAGAGCACTAAAAGTATCGTGCTGCTGACAACCATCGTATTCGCCGCAAGGCTGTACCGTCCGGTACGCAGTATCCATAAATCGACAGCGGTAATCAGTGCGACGAACAGATAGGTCATCAAAATGGAGAATAAACTGCCGGCGTACTGTCCCGTCGTAATGGTTGCGCCGCCGGACAGGAAAATAAATATCAAAACAAAAAAGGAGATATACATCAACGCCGCAGCCTTCTGCTGTACGAGCATCGGGGAATCCCCATATGCAGAGAGAAAGAGTTCCTTCAGTTTACTGTGCATCTTGTGCGCTCCTCAGTTTAAAAAAAATGCTGAATGAGTTGTTGAATCGGCGTACAACAACTCATTAACAGAGTGATAGTGACAATCGATAACCATGACGAGCACCTCCGTGCTTGTGAAATAACAGGTATTGCGATAACCGTTGCGAAAGAATTTGCCGGCTGCGGACGAAATCATCACTGCCGGAGCACGCGCCTGATCCCCTCCGGGCCGGTTGCTCCGTTGCCCTGCAGGAAATTGAGCATCCACCTGACCATCTCCCGCCGATGAAGCGGACGGTTCAATGTCCGTAACGCTTCATCTATCGTTTCTGCTCCGATCCGCTTCAGCCGATAGCGGAGGAGATGCTCGACGAAGAGGGCCTCAAACTCGGGATGGGCCTGCATGCTCAGAAAGTGACTGCCCACCTGATAGAATGAATGGGGGCAGTGGCTGTTCTGACCCAGCAGCACCGCTCCCGGCGGCAGAACCTCCACCTGATCCTGATGCACCACCATGAGATCATAGGATGTGAGCGGCGGCTCCATCCAGGGCATTTTCTTTACGATAATAACCTCCTTCACGCCGGCACCCCATCCCCGCACCGAGGGGGCAACCTGCCCACCGAGCGCATGGGCAATCATCTGATGACCGAAGCACACCCCGATGAATTTCTTCCCGGCAGTGTAGGCCGTTCTGACAAAATCCCTGAGCCGGAGAATCCAGGGCTCCTCATCATAGACCGAATGGCGGGAACCGGTGGTAAGATAACCGGAAACCTCATCAAGGGATTGCGGGTATTCGCCGCGGGTGACATCGTAAACAGCCATCTCGACCTGCGGGGCATAGGCGGAAAAAAGAGACTGAAACATATCCGAATAATCCCCGCTCAGATGAAGGAGATCCGGCGCGACCGTATCGCATTTCAGAAGACCTATCTTCATCACCGGCACCGATGAACGCTGAACAGCTTACCGACGGGGCTTCTCCACAACCTGACAAATATCATAACAGTCCCTAAATCTGCTCAAAATATCGTGACCGCTCCCAGTCGGTCACCGCCCGTTCGAATGCCGCGAGCTCCGTTTTATAGAAGTGAAGATAGTGTCCGATAACATCATCGCCGAAGGCCTCGCGGGCAAAGGTGCTCTCCTCCATCGAGGCAATGGCATCGCGCATCGTTCGGGGAACCTGCGTGAGCTCCGATGCCGCATACACGTCGCCGCTGAAGAGGGGAGGCGGCTCGATCCTGTTTCTGATACCGTCCAGCCCTGAGGCGAGCGCCGCCGCATAGGCGAGATAGGGATTCATATCGGCACCGGGAATTCGGGATTCAATGCGCAGCGAGTCGCCACTCCCCACGATGCGAAAGCTCGCAGTGCGGTTGTCATAGCTCCAGGCGAGTCCGGTCGGCGCCCAGGAACCCGCCTGATAGCGCTTGTATGAATTGACCGTTGGCGCATAAAAGAGCATAACCTCGGGGACGCGGCTCATCCAGCCGCCGAGAAACCATCGGAAGAGATCAGATGCCGTTACCGGCCCCAGCTGCTCCGTGCCCTTGAAGAGGTTTTCCTTCCCCTTCGCATCCCAGAGGCTCAGGTGCATGTGACAGCTCGAACCGGCGAGATCCTCGTCGACCTTGGCCATGAAGGTGACCGCAATCCCCAGCTGCCAGGCAACATCCTTGAAGCAGAGCTTGTAGATGCTGTGCCGATCCGCCATCTCGAGGAGATCGGCGTAATAGATATTGAGCTCATGCTGCCCGGGGCCCCATTCACCCTTGCTGAATTCCACCGGAATGCCGCTGGCCGTGAGATGCCGCCGCACCGCGGCGTTGAGCGGCTCCTCGCGTGCTCCCTGGAGGATGTGATAGTCCTCGATGTAGGAGCTTATCGTTGTAAGATCGGAATAGCCCTTTTCATGCGCTTCGGCGTAGCTCTCCTCAAAGATAAAGTACTCCAGCTCGGATGCCCCCTGTACCATATATCCCATATCGGCAGCGGCTGCCAGCTGCTTTTTCAGAATCGACCGTGGCGAGACGGGAGTCAGTTCGCGGGTCAGGTTCTCATAGACATCGCAGACAACCAGTGCCGACTTCTCAAGCCAGGTCGCCATCCGGAGTGTTCGGATATCGGGAACGCAGTGAAAATCGCCATAGCCGGTTTCCCAGTTCGCATACCGGTATCCGGGAATCGGCTCCATATCCATATCCACGGTCAAGAGGTACTTACAGGCATGCATGCCGGAGCGTACAATGTGCTCGATAAAGTATTCACCGTCAATGCGCTTCCCCATAAGACGACCATAGCAATCGGGGAAAACCGTCACCACCGTATCGATCTCTCCCGATCTGACCTTGTCCTCAAGCTGTGAGAGGGAGAGCATCCCTCGAGATTTCATACCCATTTTGTTTCACTCCAATCAGTGATATATTCAGAGGGATGGCAGTGAGCGCGCTGCATCACCCCGCACCCGCCGGTGATGCGCTCCGGCGCTCAAACGAGGGAGTGACCCTGCGACGGCGATAATGGTTGCATCTTGCAGATGTGAAGTCAACAAAAATAGCGCCCCTGTATACTCACCTCCCGTAGGCATAAAAAGAATTAGACCGGATAACAGGATTACAAGGATACTGTTTTACAATTCTGAAAATAAAAACTCTATCGGCTTATCATGTATTAATCTAAACATGTATATTTTGATTAAAGCAAAAAGCTCAATTCACAGGATTTCCCAATCCCTCTTTCTCCTGTAATCCTGCCTCATGTTTTTAAAGTTCTTTTGAAAAATAAAAAACCTGTAACCGGTGTATCAGTGAGCGGCCCGCAAAACCTCCAGAAGATCCTCCCGGCTCACCGGAATGATGTTGCCGCTGTGACAGGGGTCCGCAATGCATTCGGCGCTCAAATCCTCGAGATCGGAAAGCGGCACTCCGTGCTTCGACAGGCCGAATTCGATACCGAGCGATAAGCAGAACTCCCGGCAGCTCTCGGCGAGGCTTCCCCGGTCGAGCTCAAATTCGATAAAGAGGGAACGAGCCTTCTCAATGCGATACCGCTGCTCGACGCTCAGATCGGCGCGCTCCAGAAAGGCCATGGCCTCCGGGAGCAACAGGGCGTTGGCAAGTCCATGATGAATATCGTACCTGCCGGAAAGGGGATGTGCGAGTGAATGCACCATGCCGAGCCCTTTCTGAAATGCCGTCGCTCCCATTGCCGCAGCAACCTGCATTCGCGAGCGGGCCTGGATGTTTTTCCCCTCACGATAGGCGCGGGACAGCCAGCGGAGTACGAGCTCCATTCCCTGCAGGGCAATGCCATCAGCCATGGGATGGAACATCGGAGATAAATATGCCTCCAGGCTGTGCACGAAGGCGTCTATTCCCGTAGCTGCGGTTATGGCGGGAGGCAGATCGACCGTCAGGGTTGGTTCCAGAACGGCAATGGCAGGAGTCAGGTCGGGATGGAAAAAGATAGTCTTCCTGCCTGTCTCCCGCATGATGATAACACCGGAGCGACCCACCTCGCTCCCCGTTCCGGCAGTTGTCGGAACGGCATAGAGGGGAGGCATCGGCTCGGTAATCAACCGGTCGCCGCCGAGCATATCGTCATACTGGCTGAGCGGCGGCGGATTGTTCACCATGATCTTGAGGACCTTCGCCACATCCATCGGGCTCCCGCCGCCGAGCGCAATAATGCTGTCGCAGGCATTGTCCCGAAAGCACTGCACGCCCCGTTCAACATCATCATCGGTGGGGTTCGGATGGGTATCGGCGAAAAGAGCATGGGGGATACCCTGCTCGTCAAGAAGCGCGGCAAGCCGGCGGACGAGACCGATCTCTTCAAGGGTACGATCCGTTACGACGAGAGCTTTTTGATGCCCCTTTTCCTTCAGCCGCACGGCAAATTCCCGTAAAGCCCCCTCCCCGGATAGTATTACCGTCGGAAAATTATACTGTTCCATAGTGTTCCCTCCCATTCATCAGCTGCTGTGCTGCATGTTCCCGGCCGCTCCGGTGATCCCTCTTCGGGAGACAGCCCCGGATATCATCCTTTCCGCTGCCACCGCGGAAGAACGAGCTCATTGAGCCAGTTGTTAAATTCACACTGCCGTATCGACTCTTCAAGGAGATCATCATCGATTGCGAGCTGCCAGCGAAGATCTTTTCGATGCGGCTCGGATGCCAGCGCCTCGATCCTGTTCACGTACCGCACCATATCATCATGATCCCTGAAAAAGCCCTGTGCTCTCAGTTTCTCCTCTCTGGCAACGATGAGCCGCGCAATCTCATGCAGATCGTATTCAGGATGATACTGCGTTGCCCAGAACACGCCCCTCTTATATTCAACCGCCACCGCCTGGATCGCGGAGAAATCGTTGGATGCCAGCCACACCGCTCCCGGCGGCAATCCGGTGATCTCGTCATCGTGGCTGATGAAACCATCAAAGACCGAGGGCTTCCCCCGGTACATCGGATGCTCCCGCCCCTCGCCGGTCAGATGGATCTTGCGGGCCACTCCCATCTCCCTCCCCTTCGGATTCGGCTTCACCTCTCCACCTGCAACGAAAACAGCAAGCTGAATTCCCCAGCAGCTTCCGAACTGCGGAATGCCCATTTCATAGGCGTTATCGGCAAGGGTGATCATCTTCTGCACCCGCTCATCGTCAGTATGGTAAACCGTCAGATTGCACCCCGGCCACAGCACCGCGTCGTATTCTGCCAAAGCCTCACCCGCGGGCAGGGCGACCTCCGGATCGCTGGCATAGATGATGTCACCCGCTGCGTCGGGAAGATAAGAGCGAACCATATCGACATAGAGATCCCCTGCCCGACGCATCCCCACCGTGTCGAACTGCTCGCGATTCTCCTTCGGATAGCCATCAATAATCAGAAAACGAATCTCCTTCACCTTCCCCCTCCCCGTCACCTCTCGTCGAGCTTTTTCACTATCTCCGGAAGATTTCGATAGTTATCGAATACCGCTTCCGCCTCCGTTCCGTCGCTCCCCCTGTCGACAACAACGGTACAGAGAACTCCCCGCGCGCCGACCGCATGGGGGCCCAGAATGTCCTTCTCTTCCCGATCTCCGATATGCAGCAGCTCCTCAGGTTCAATACCGAAAGCGCGACAGGCACCGGTAAAGAGAATCTCCTCCGGCTTCGAGCAGCCCGCCTCATCGGAAAAGATCAACACCTCGAAGAGCTCGAGGAGCCCTTCATCGGCGATCAGTTTCCGGAGCGTTCTTCCGGGGCTGAATACCGTATCAGATATGATCCCGAGCTTATACCGCCCGTGCAGCGCCCTGAGAGCATCATGAACACCGGATGCAAAATCGGGACGAAACTCAAGCTCCATCTCCTCATGGAGCCGGATGAGCTCATCCATCTCATCAGCCGGGAGAGAAGCGCCGAGCCCCTTCATAATCAGCGAAAGGCGCTCCCGGACGGTCCAGGTGACATGCAGCTCTCCCCACACCGTGCGGAATGCCTCGTCAGCAACATCATAGGCAGCATCGATGCTATTCCGCGTAAGGGATGTATGCTTCCGGAGGAATCGCTCAAGGAGATCCCGCCGCTCGACCCTTTTCGGAGGCCTCCCCGCCGCCTTCCGCTTCGGCTCATCGGAATCGTCGATGAGCACCGTGTCCCAGAGATCAAAGGTAATGGCCCGTATTCCCGGCATCGCTCCTCTCTTTCGCTGGCATGAAAGTATCGTTCACCCGAATCGCATTTCAATTCGAAGAAAATCCCGGCTCCGCCGCGGGAAGCGTCCACTCGAGGCCGAGCTCAATGAGCTTCCCGGAAGTGGGATTACCGGTTTCAGGATCCCAACCCATAAGCGCATAGTACTGTTTCAGCATCCTGTCAAACGAATCTCGCTCAACGTGCTTCCCCGCGCTCGGCCCATCGGGAAGCGGTTCATAGAGCCGGGAGGGGAGAATATCATCACGGGAGGTGAATCCCCGCCGTGCATTTATCTGCTTCATCATGTTGATCCGCCGCTCGCCGACCTTCATGAGCTCCCAGAAGGTAACCTCCCAGCCGGTCACGGATCGGACCAGGTCGACAAGATCCCGATAGGTAAAGAGATTCCCCGGCCCCCAGCAGAACATGCAGAGACAGAGCGTGTCGAGGAGACTATAGTAGAGCTGTGAATATGCCGTCATCCGCACCTTGGCGAGGTCGGTGGACTCGCGGGTGCCGCTGTCCAGAATGCCCAGCCCCCTGCTCAGCTCTGAGTTACTGGCGAGAAGCCAGTCGTGCTCGGAGGACATGTGATCGGGACCGATGGGGCACGCCGCGTACATGAGCGCCTGGCTCGGCTTCACCTGCGGCATATGAACCGCCAGCCCCTGTCCCTTGACGTGAATGGCATAGGGAGCGGTTTCCTGGCCGAGCTTTTTTATCAGCGCATCAAACCCGTCGGCGCAGATATCACCGATGCCCTCACGGGAGGCAATCCGTTCGATAAGCCAGAGGAGGCTCTCGGGATCCCCGAACCTGAGGGTGGCGCCATCAACCTGTTCGGGTGTCAGCAGTCCCCGCTCCATGCACTCGAAGAGATACCCGGCAATGCCACCGGTGGTTATCGTATCGAGGCCGTAATTGTTACACAGCTCATTGGCCTTCGCAACGGCAGCCGGATCGGTTATGTCGAGATTCGCACCGAGAATCCCGAGTGTCTCAAATTCCGGCCCCCCGAGCCTGTCGGTAACCGTATAGGGGGACTCGGTTTTTACCCGCTTTCGGCAGGCAACAACGCAACCGAAGCATGACGTCATACCGGCGCCGATAACCGGCTCAAAGGTCGCGCCGTCGAGCCGTTTATACTCCTCATGGCAGCCGCGGGAGTAGTTGTGCGTTGCGAAATTGCCCGCCTCAGCCTGAAAGGCGACAACACCGGGCGTTCCATACTTTCTGAGTATTTCGGGGAAATCGGAATCGGGCAGCCGCTCCTTTGCAGAGCCGCTCAATCGTTTCAATCCTTCGGCATCGGCGAAGGGTATCTCCCCTCCCCCAATAACCACAATCGCCCTGAGATTCTTGCTTCCGAATACCGCTCCCAGGCCGTTTCTTCCGATCGCATCGTTCAGATCGGCCATCACATTGGCAAAGCGAACGAGCCGCTCGCCGGCAGGACCGCATTGCAGAATCGAGACATCCTTTTTCCCCCATTCAGCAGTGAGCGCGTCGTGAACCGCCAGAACCGATTGGCCCTGAAGATGAGCGCCGTCCCGTATTTCAACCGTCTCTCCGACGACGATATAGGAGAGCTTTTCAGCCCGTCCCCTGATGATAATGGCATCATACCCGGCCCGCTTGATCATCGGCCCGATACTGCCACCGGCCTGGCCATCTCCCACTGCGCCGGTGAGCGGTGAGAGGGCATTGACACAGCATCTGCTCGCGCCGCTCACCCGGACGCCGGTGGTGATACCCGGCGCAACAACGAGAACATTATCCACTGAGAGGGGATCCGTCTTCTCTCCGGTTTCTTTCAGGAGGAAATAGGAGGCAAGCGCGCCACCGCCCATATATTTACGATAGAACGCTTCG
Source organism: uncultured Leptospirales bacterium (assembly GCA_964652955.1). Lineage (GTDB taxonomy): Bacteria > Spirochaetota > UBA4802 > UBA4802 > JAKQUI01 > CAZZCF01. The sequence continues at coordinate 77,690 of CAZZCF010000002.1, read as the reverse complement.
CCGGGATGGATCTGCTCCAGCGAACCGGTACTCAGATCAACCGAAAGAATACAGTTTCGAAAGCCATAACTCATATTCCACTCACCCTCACTCCGATAGTTGCCTCAAAATACCACCACAGCATATAGAGAGTGACAGCGCCTTGTCAAGATTTAATAATACGCCGAGGCGCAATATAGCAGCAAGAAGTGCGTATGATATCATACAATGAGAAGCGCCCATACAGACGATGCCGATACGCACTATATGAGAAATCGGAATTTCATTTTTATTAACAATATATTCATAAATTCCTTATACCCTCTTTATGCCATATCCATTTTTTTACTAAAATGAAAGATGTGAGTGAAATACCATAACCGATGAAGAAAAAACAAACTTTTCGTGAAAAGATACTCAAAGAGCTCACCGACTATGTCACAAAACAGGAAAAGCGATTTAACGAGGATGAAGTCCTCACCATCGATCTTCACTGCCACGACTATAACAGCAATGTGCCTGACGAGCTGCTCGGCCGAATACTGAGAGTTCCCGAGACATGGCTCAGGTCTGAGGACCTGCTGGAAACCCTTAAATCCCACGGATGTGATACCTTTACCATCACCAATCACAACAATGCCCGATCCTGTTATGAGGTTCGAGATCGAGGTATCGATATTCTCACCGGTGCCGAATTCAGCTGCACCGTTCCCGATTACAGGCGGGGGATACACGTGCTCACCTACGGGTTCACCCCCCGACAGGAGGAGGAGCTCGACAGGCTTCGCAGCAACCTCTATAAATTCATGGAGTACGCCGCCGAGCATGACATACCGACCATTTGGGCTCATCCCCTCTATCATCATCACGGCAATAATATGCTCCCCATGGAGTTCTTTGATAAAATGGCACTGCTCTTTGAGCGCTTCGAGGTGATAAACGGCCAGCGGGATTCATGGCAGAATATGCTGGTAAAAAACTGGGTTGAAAGCCTCACGCCGGAGCGCATTGATGCTCTTGCCAGAAGGCTCAAAATACCGCCCGATCGGTATTGCAGAAATCCCTATCGAAAATCAATGTCGGGCGGTTCCGACAGCCACATGGGCATCTTTTCCGGGCTCTCGGGTACCCGATTGCACGTACCCGATCTCAAAGAGAGGCTCAACATCCAGACGAGATCCATGCTCGCCCTGGAAGCAATCAAAAAGGGGAACATGGCTCCCTACGGCGCTCACAACGAGAGCGAAAAGATGACGATTACCTTTCTCGATTACTTCTGCCAGATCGGCCTCAATATAGAGGACCCCGGACTCCTGCGAATGCTCCTCCATAAGGGTGATACCAGAGAGAAGCTCCTGGCCTTCGCGATTGCCAACGGTTTCTTCGAGCTGAAGCGACATCGCCTGACCATGAATTTCCTGAAACTATTTCACGACTGTTTCAGTGGAAAGGTTCCCCGGTATACCAAGCGCTTTCTGGTTCCGAAAGCGTACAAGGAGATTTTCCACAAGGCATCAGAGATGGCCGCCATTCGCCGGGACAGTCCGGACAGAGCCGTGGAAACCTTCGACAAGTCCATCACCTTCATGTTCGAGAAACTCAATCAACTTCTGGTGAAGCGGTTGAAGGGCAAGCTCGACAGGCTGAGTGAGGATAATGACTTCAGCTCGATAAAAGCAAATGAGCTCCTCGAGGAGCTCGAGATTCCGAGCCATCTCAGAAATCTCTTCGAGGAGAAGGGAAGAGGAAAAAGATCAAAAGAGCTGTCGGGGATACATCGGCTCAATCTCCCCGACTTCCTGGACGGGCTCTCATTTCCCATTCTCGCATCTTCCGTGATACTCGGTGCATCCTTCACGAGCACGAAAGTCCTCTACAACGCGCGGCCGCTCCTGGATCGGTTTTCCCGGCAGCTGGGCACGCTCCAGCATCCGCATCGCATTTTGTGGCTCACCGACACCTTCGAAGATGTGAACGGTGTGGCAATGGTGCTCCGCGCGATGCACGAGGAGATAAAGGAACGAGATCTCGCGATTGATATACTGGTGTGCAGCGACAAGCTGGAGTCAGATGACCACCTCATCGTGGTTCCCCCGCTGATGGAGTTTACGCTCCCCTTTTACGAGCAGCAGCCTTTCAGGATCCCCAACGTTCTGGACATTCACCGCATCTTCAGAGACGGCGAATATGATCGCATTATCTGCTCAACCGAGTGGCCCATGGGGCTCATCGCACTCTACCTGAAGCACGCCTATTCGGTTCCCGCACACTTCTACGTGCACACCGACTGGATGATGTTCGCGCGGAAAGTCCTCGATCTGGATCAGCACAATCTCGATCGACTCCGGCGGCTCCTCCGCGCTTTCTACCGGGGATTTGACAGCCTCTTCGTGCTCAACTCGGATCAGTACCGCTGGTTCCAGAGCAGCGCCATGGGATTTGACCAGTCGAAGGTCTTTCTCACCGCGCACTGGGCCGAAAAGTTCTTCAAACCGCAAAAGGCAAAAAAGAGCTCTTTTGGCATCAACAACAACGCGCCGGTCCTCCTCTTCGCCGGTCGGGTGAGCGAGGAGAAGGGCGTCATGGAGCTCCCCGCGCTCTATAAGAAAATTAAAGCGGTTCATCCGGACACCCGCCTCGTCATCGCCGGTTCCGGGCCGGCCGAGAAGAAGCTCAAGAAGGCACTCCCTGAGGCGATATACCTGGGATGGGTTGATCACCGCACGCTCCCCGAGATATACTCGGCAGCAGACATGCTTCTCCTCCCCTCGAAGTTCGACACCTTCGGCTGCGTGGTGCTCGAGGCGCTGAGCTGCGGCCTCCCGGTCACCGCTTATAATACCAAGGGGCCCAAGGACATCATCATCGACGGTGTGAACGGCTACCTGGTCAGGTCCCCGTCAGAGATGGCGGATGCAATTCTCACGTTTTTGAAGGAGAGTAAACTCAGGAAATCCTTCAGACAGGCAGCGCTGCGACGAGCAAAGAAATACAGCGCCGACCGGATAATGGATCAGTTCCTCAAAGACCTCAACTACTATAACTCGCAGAATATACCGACCGCACAATCGGCATAGAGGACCGGATACAATCGGATACGCATCAGGCGGAGCGGACAATCATCCAGAACGGGTTTATCCTGCAAAAACGATATTATACCGCGTCCCCTCCGCCTCCTCCCGTTCAATGGTACCCTGTAACTGACCGGTTAAAATGGAAACGAGCTCCAGGCCGAGGGAGTCGGTGTGCCGTGTTTCAAAGCCATGAGGCATTCCAATTCCATCATCCTGAACGATCAGTCGATACCTGTCGTTCTCATGGCTGACGTGAATCTCTATTGAGCCTCGCCGACCGTCGGGGAAGGCATATTTCAACGCATTGGAAACAAGCTCATTGACTATAAGTGCACAGGGGATTGCCTGTTCAACGGTGAGAAATATATTTGCGGCCTGAACGAGAATTGAGATGCCGTGCATGCCATAGGATGAGATGAGCTGTTCGGTGAGCTTGGTGATATAGTCCGCAAAGTCAATTCGTGCCAGATCCTCCGACTGATAGAGCTTCTCGTGAACAAGGGCCATCGACCTGACGCGATTCTGGCTATCCCTGAAAAGCTGGCGATCCTGCTCGTCAATAACATACCGTGACTGCAGGTTGAGCAGACTCGATATTACCTGCATATTGTTCTTGACCCGATGGTGGATCTCCATCAGCAGAACCTCTTTCTCCTTCAGGGATTCGGTAATCCGTTTCTCGGCCCGCTTCCGCTCATCTACCTCATGCGTCAGCTGCGCATTTACGCCGATTATCTCTGCAGTGCGCTCCTTGACCAGCTCTTCGAGATGGTCCCGGTACCGCCTCAGCTCCTCCTCCGCTCTTTTCCTCTCAACTATCTCCTGCTCATAGGATACATTCAGTTGTGAAAGCTCCTCGGTCTGGGCTTCAACAACCGTAAAGGCACGGGCAAATCTCGTGGAGAGAACATATGCCTGGAAAAAGATGAAGATGAAAAAGCCGAAATGAATGAGTTGAACCGTGGGAAGCAGATCCATGGTCAGGAGAACATCGTTAAATCCTGCCACAACGACAATGAGAATCCCAATGAGAAAGAGCAGCGCGCCATCTCTCCTCCTGATACTGGCAACTATCAGAACGGCGATGACATACAGGCAGCTCAAAACGAAATAGAGATGATAGGCATACAGTGATTGGCTGTAGATCCCCGTCGGGATGAAGAGGACGAGGAGAACAAAGAGACCGCCCAGTATCAGGATACCCCGAAGCACCGAACGAGACATGTCTTCGGGATACAGTGAATAGTAAAAAAGTGTGCCCGAAGGGATAATAAGATAATACGTGAGAAACTCGATCGTGAGCTGCAATTCCCAGTTAATATCGGGAAGGAGTGAATTGATGAAAACCTCACCGATAAAGAGTGATCTCAGAGCAAAGAGGAGGCAGAATAAGCCGAAATATAGAATCGAGCGATCGCTTCTCCTGAAATAAAAGAGGCCGAAGTGATAGATAGTCATGATGATGAGACTGCCGAAGAGAAAGAGATCAAACGCAGTATTTTGGTTATGGAGCCTTGAAATTTGCTCCACGGTACCAAGCTTGAGGGGGTGTCTGACTCCCCCCTTGAAATGATGAAAATTTGATACCTGGAGAAGCAACTGGAGCTCATTGCGATCCGCCTGGAAAGAGCCCGTTTTTACCGAGCGATTGGGAACCATCGAAGCACGGTCCTCTGCCGGAACGCCGCCCGAGAGGAGCAGCCTTTCGTCCACCCATAATCGGTAGGCGTGAAAAATCTGATTGGCCCGTATCCCCAGATGACGATTACCCTCTGGCAGGAGCACCAGTAACCTGAAGGTCGCATACCCGTATGCCGGCAATTCCCTTCCCGCCACCGTGTAACCATTCCAGGGGCGCGGAAGATCGATATACCCGGTCATGGACGGTTTCTCCTGACCGGTAAAAACCCCCGGATCGAGAAGCTGCTCCCAGTAGAATTCCCACTCACCGTTCAGATTGATGTTTCCGTTCTTCTCGAAATGCCAGTTCCTGAGATCGAGAACACCCCTGACGGCACAGGGCCTCTGTACCGAGCCTGATACAGCCGCGGGAAGAGCAAGGAGCATGATAAAAACGCAGCCTGTGAGAATCGCTTTATTCATAGTTAAAGAAAAATTACCGAGAGTATAATCCCTATTAGAGCCTCTATAACCAATCCGTGAAAAAGGTCAACTGAATTATGAATATCGAAATGAAATCAATTCCCCACCGCAACCGGTATTTTTCCGGAATATACCGGGTGCAATGAGCATAGAGACGCGGCCGTGCGCCGGACGTTTTTGCCTTGACGTATCGTTATCCGCAGTGTATATAGAGGAGATTCTGTAGGCGAAGCACAGTAAAAACCGGTTTCTACTCTACACCTTTTGTTTCTTCGAAATCCAATTGCACCGAGGAGAAATGAGAATGCCAGATACCAAGCATATCAATAAGGACCTCACCCGGCGGGAGGCATTACGGCTCGCGGGGAAGGCTGCGGCGGCAGGCTTCATGTTCCCCCTGCTGGGCGAGAAGCTCTTCGCGCGCCCGAAGCAGCCGAACATCATATTCATCCTCTCGGACGATCATCGCTGGGACGCCCTCGGCTCCATGGGGCACCCCTTTGTACAGACGCCGAATCTGGATCGACTCGCGAAAGAGGGAGTCAGATTCTCAAACGCCTTTGTTACCACCTCACTGTGCAGCCCCTCGCGCGCGAGCTTCCTCACCGGGCAGTACGCCCACACCCACGGGGTGCAGAACAACCTCACCCCCTGGCAGAACAGCAATGTGACCTTCCTCGAGCTCGTGAAGAAGCGGGGATACGACACCGCCTTCATCGGGAAATGGCACATGCCGGGGAAGCTCCCCGAGCTGCGGGGCGTCGACCGCTTCATCACCTTCACCGCCCAGGGGGGACAGGGGCAATATTATAACTGCCCCCTCATCATCGACGGGGAGGAGGTTCCCTCGCGCAAGCCCTATATCACCGAGGAGCTCACCGATCACGCTCTCGAGTTCATTGAAAAGAAGCGGGAGAATCCCTTCTGCCTCTACCTCTCCCACAAGGCGGTGCACCATCAGTTTCTCCCGCCGCCGGAGCTGGACGGTATGTACGATGATGTCCCCCTGAACCTTCCCGAGGAATCGGATTCATGGGTCGGCTGGGCAAAAGGCGCAGTGTTTGCCGGTGTTTTCGCCGGCCCCATGCAGAAGTTCTACCGGGATTACTGCGAATGCATCACGGCGCTTGACCGTCAGATCGGCCGCGTCATGAAGAAGCTTGATGAGCTCGGCATCGCCAACGATACCGTCATCGTCTATGCGGGCGACAACGGCTACTTCTGGGGGGAGCATCGCCTCATCGACAAGCGGTGGGCTTACGAGGAGTCAATCCGCATCCCCTTCTTCGTCCGCTACCCGCGGATGATCGCCCGTCCCGGGCAGCCCGTTGACGGGATGGTGCTGAATATCGATCTTGCTCCCACCGTCCTGAGCATCGCGGGCATTCCCGTTCCCGAAAACATGGAGGGGAGAAGCATTGTTCCCCTCCTGAAAAATCCTGATGCGAGATGGCGGAAGGCCTGGCTCTACGAGTACTTCAAGGATTTCCCCTATCAGGCGCCGCAGATGAAGGCGGTACGAACCTCGCAGTACAAGTACATCGAGTACGAGGGGAGTAAGGGCGCCGAGCTCTTCGATATCATCGCGGATCCTCGCGAGAAGAAGAATCTGGTCAAGCTGCCCCGGGGGAGAGAGATACTCCCTGAGATGAAGCGACTGCTGAAAGAGCTCAAAGCGGGAAAGGAGATATAACAATGGAAACGGCAATCGAGAAGAGATCTTTCTCACAGCGGTTTATCGTACCGGTCGGGATAATGCTCGTCACCATGATCCTCTCGCTGATACTGTTCTACAACTCATACGAAATCGGCGGGAAAGCGCTGCACCCCCTTCTCGCCAACCTGTTCGGAGTTGTCCTCTTCCTCAGCATCGGCTTCGGCTCCCTCTATGTCTATCCGGCCATGTTCTTCCGCGGAGCCAGCGGCGGCGAGCGGGTGCTGGGCTCTTTCATCACCCCCCTGGTATGGCTTCTCAAGGAGCTCGTCCGGGTGAGCGAGTTCTTCACCCTCGGAGAGACCCTCTACTACGGGGTGAACCCGCAGGTTATCACGATCTTCACGGGAAGCCTGGGGCTCATGAGCATCTGCGAGCTGATATGCCGCGCCATCGTGAAGCGGAGGAGCGGAGCGCCGGTGAAGGTTGTCACCCCCCTTCCGGTGCTCGGCATTGTCTTCAGCCTCATTGCCTTCTATGTAACTCTAATATGGGGAATAGGCGTTCACTGGTTCTACATCTATCAGGAGGGCTACAAGGCGCTCTTCCGTTAAACGGATGCATCCTTCATGTTCTCATCAGGGGGGATGCATTGAGTTCGCAGCAGGCAGGCTGCGAAAGGCTGTTGTATTTTCTGTTAATAAATTGTATCTCTTATCATAATTCTATCATAGTCAGAATGTACGAATTTCAATATATAATAATACCGGGACAGGATTTTCAGGATTACTATGGTTTAATATCATGTTTATAAAAAATCCCGAGATAGACTTAAAATCATCATTTCAATGAAGTAAATATTTCGATTCCATGTTCCGATCAACAGGATAAAAAATCATCCCGATCATCCTGTTAATCCTGTCTGAAAAAATTATCTCAATAGGGGGTATCGCCGAAGGGGAGATTGAAGATTATGGCCACGAGCTTCACGGCAAAGGAGAGAAGCAATTGTACTTATCATCAGGAGCAGCAGATAATCCATCACGAGTCAAGGAGAAATGAGAATGCCAGATACCAAGCATATCAATAAGGACCTCACCCGGCGGGAGGCATTACGGCTCGCGGGGAAGGCTGCGGCGGCAGGCTTCATGTTCCCCCTGCTGGGCGAGAAGCTCTTCGCGCGCCCGAAGCAGCCGAACATCATATTCATCCTCTCGGACGATCATCGCTGGGACGCCCTCGGCTCCATGGGGCACCCCTTTGTACAGACGCCGAATCTGGATCGACTCGCGAAAGAGGGAGTCAGATTCTCAAACGCCTTTGTTACCACCTCACTGTGCAGCCCCTCGCGCGCGAGCTTCCTCACCGGGCAGTACGCCCACACCCACGGGGTGCAGAACAACCTCACCCCCTGGCAGAACAGCAATGTGACCTTCCTCGAGCTCGTGAAGAAGCGGGGATACGACACCGCCTTCATCGGGAAATGGCACATGCCGGGGAAGCTCCCCGAGCTGCGGGGCGTCGACCGCTTCATCACCTTCACCGCCCAGGGGGGACAGGGGCAATATTATAACTGCCCCCTCATCATCGACGGGGAGGAGGTTCCCTCGCGCAAGCCCTATATCACCGAGGAGCTCACCGATCACGCTCTCGAGTTCATTGAAAAGAAGCGGGAGAATCCCTTCTGCCTCTACCTCTCCCACAAGGCGGTGCACCATCAGTTTCTCCCGCCGCCGGAGCTGGACGGTATGTACGATGATGTCCCCCTGAACCTTCCCGAGGAATCGGATTCATGGGTCGGCTGGGCAAAAGGCGCAGTGTTTGCCGGTGTTTTCGCCGGCCCCATGCAGAAGTTCTACCGGGATTACTGCGAATGCATCACGGCGCTTGACCGTCAGATCGGCCGCGTCATGAAGAAGCTTGATGAGCTCGGCATCGCCAACGATACCGTCATCGTCTATGCGGGCGACAACGGCTACTTCTGGGGGGAGCATCGCCTCATCGACAAGCGGTGGGCTTACGAGGAGTCAATCCGCATCCCCTTCTTCGTCCGCTACCCGCGGATGATCGCCCGTCCCGGGCAGCCCGTTGACGGGATGGTGCTGAATATCGATCTTGCTCCCACCGTCCTGAGCATCGCGGGCATTCCCGTTCCCGAAAACATGGAGGGGAGAAGCATTGTTCCCCTCCTGAAAAATCCTGATGCGAGATGGCGGAAGGCCTGGCTCTACGAGTACTTCAAGGATTTCCCCTATCAGGCGCCGCAGATGAAGGCGGTACGAACCTCGCAGTACAAGTACATCGAGTACGAGGGGAGTAAGGGCGCCGAGCTCTTCGATATCATCGCGGATCCTCGCGAGAAGAAGAATCTGGTCAAGCTGCCCCGGGGGAGAGAGATACTCCCTGAGATGAAGCGACTGCTGAAAGAGCTCAAAGCGGGAAAGGAGATATAACAATGGAAACGGCAATCGAGAAGAGATCTTTCTCACAGCGGTTTATCGTACCGGTCGGGATAATGCTCGTCACCATGATCCTCTCGCTGATACTGTTCTACAACTCATACGAAATCGGCGGGAAAGCGCTGCACCCCCTTCTCGCCAACCTGTTCGGAGTTGTCCTCTTCCTCAGCATCGGCTTCGGCTCCCTCTATGTCTATCCGGCCATGTTCTTCCGCGGAGCCAGCGGCGGCGAGCGGGTGCTGGGCTCTTTCATCACCCCCCTGGTATGGCTTCTCAAGGAGCTCGTCCGGGTGAGCGAGTTCTTCACCCTCGGAGAGACCCTCTACTACGGGGTGAACCCGCAGGTTATCACGATCTTCACGGGAAGCCTGGGGCTCATGAGCATCTGCGAGCTGATATGCCGCGCCATCGTGAAGCGGAGGAGCGGAGCGCCGGTGAAGGTTGTCACCCCCCTTCCGGTGCTCGGCATTGTCTTCAGCCTCATTGCCTTCTATGTAACTCTAATATGGGGAATAGGCGTTCACTGGTTCTACATCTATCAGGAGGGCTACAAGGCGCTCTTCCGTTAAACGGATGCATCCTTCATGTTCTCATCAGGGGGGATGCATTGAGTTCGCAGCAGGCAGGCTGCGAAAGGCTGTTGTATTTTCTGTTAATAAATTGTATCTCTTATCATAATTCTATCATAGTCAGAATGTACGAATTTCAATATATAATAATACCGGGACAGGATTTTCAGGATTACTATGGTTTAATATCATGTTTATAAAAAATCCCGAGATAGACTTAAAATCATCATTTCAATGAAGTAAATATTTCGATTCCATGTTCCGATCAACAGGATAAAAAATCATCCCGATCATCCTGTTAATCCTGTCTGAAAAAATTATCTCAATAGGGGGTATCGCCGAAGGGGAGATTGAAGATAATCGCCACGAGCTTCACGGCAAAGTAGATGATAAGACCGGCGAGGATCACGGCGAGAATAATATGGGCGTTATAAATGAAGCGCTCCTGGAAGGACTCCTTCACCCGGTGCAGCACGCACGCGATGAAGATGAGATATCCACCCAGCCCCAGACAGCCCGATATGATGAAGAGCAGCTTAATACCGGCTCCCATCTCGGGGAAGAGGTTCAGATCCAGATAGAGCCGGTATCCGATAATCCACCAGATGATCATCCCGGGATTGGCAATAGCGATGGTGATGCCTGAGAGATAGGAAAATCTCCCCTTCTGACTGTTCCTCCCGCCGTTGTTCAGGATGCAATGCCGCTCTTTAATGGTGCGGTAGGCGAGAATAGAGAGCACCACAATACCCAGAGAATAGATGAATACCTGGAACCGTATGTCGAGGAGATAGCTCCCCAGGCCGAAGAGGATGAGAAAGCCGTATATGAAATCGGAGGTGGCTGAACCGGAGGCGGTTGCGATAGCCGACTTTAAATGCCCGTTTATCGATTTTTTTATGACCTGGAGCTGCACCGCCCCGACGGGTATAGAAGAGAAGAGACCCATAAAGAAAGCGAACAGGTAGGTTATAAAGAGCTTTGAAAGATAAAAGAAATCCATTATTAATATAAGTGCTCGTAAAATAGAACTGCGAAGAGAAACAGTCACCGGTGATGCATTTTCACCATAGACGGATACTGTTAAAGGATTACGTAAAAAAATCAATAATAATTGGTTAAATAAAAAAAGGGGCGCCCGGACACGCTTTTATGCTTCAGACACCCCTTTTATTACGCAAAGAAACATTCGGAGAGAAATTCAGCAAATCCCTCTCCACGGAAATCCACTATAAGAATATCTGACACTGTATATTTGCGTACTTTTCTCCGATGGTCCCCTCATTGTCGCCCAGAGGATAGGCGTATTCTGCCTTGATACTCGCGTTGTGTCCGTCGAGATATACGTTAACCCCCATAATGACATGCGAGGTCTCGGTATCATCCGCATCATCGGCAACAACGGTGTAATATTTCACGACCGGCTGAACGAGGTTGGCGATGAGCAGACCGGCCTGCACGAAGTAGGCGTAACTATCGCTATAGGCGGTTCCCTCGGTCGGATAGGCTGTCTCGGGACAGTTCTCTATATTAACATAGGCCGCCTGCAGGGCGATTGCATTGCCACCCGCAAAACCGTAATCAACGGTCAGGTCCAGAGTCCAGGCGCGGTAATCTTCGGGCACCTTGCCGGGATCGGGTAAAACCTGCTGCTGATAATCCAGCCCCGCGCCGAAGGATACTATCTTCTTTTTACCGAGATAGTTGCCGCTATAGAAGAAGCCGGTTTCGGGTTCCATGGCGTTGATCTGGATTCGACCCGTATAGCGGGGATAATCGTGCGTATTCGTATCCAGATCCACCCCATCGTCGTCCGCCAGAGTGGCCCTGTCCCGTCCCTGAAATACGCCGACCCGATAATCGATGATTCCACCCAGGAGAAGCCCCCGCACTTCAAGTCCGTAATCGCGCCACACATTGGTGTTCTTGAGGCCGGCGCCGACAAATGCCGTGTTATAATCAACGCCCAGCAGCGATACGGCGGACTGCCGGTTATGATGCATGAAGGGGAGAAGGATCATGCCCACGGCAACCTGAAGCTCATCAGCGATCATATAGTTGATATAGGCATCCTGCGTGAAGAGACCGGTATCGCTGCTTCCCTTGTTGCCGGTATCGTCTTTACCGGCATTGAAGTCGTCGGTCTCCATGAAAAAGGTAACGTTTTTCGCCACCTGGCCTGTCAGCATAATACGCGATCGTCTCAGAAAGAAGCTCTTATCGACCGTGCTGTCGTCCTCGGGACTCTCTCCCTGGTCATAGTACTCCTTGAACTGACCCCATACCTGAAGGAGAAAGTGCACCTGAACCCACTTGTACTCACCGTAGGAAAGCTTTGCCGCAGTAGTGTCCTGAGCCAGCACCGGCATTGCAAGAAGCACTATTGCGGTTATGGCAATTGCTCGAATCAACAATTTCATAAAAGACCTCCTACATTTATAGTGTAATGAAAGTGTTAAGGAACTGATTCGACAGTAATGTTATTCCGCACTCTGTCAAGCCTTAATTGGCGTCAAATCTTTTCGGAGAAGGCTCCGGTACGGAATTTTTTTACAGCGGTTTCTTATACAGTGTGATTCACAGAAATGCGGGAGGTGGTGCATCCATTCACGGTGTGCGTTACCGATTCCTGTTTCGCCGGCCACCAGGGAAATTCCGAAACTTGTTTCGGCCCGGAAACGGAAGATCGGGAATATCTATCAGGCCCTCCTCCGGCATCCAGGATTTCTTGATTTTTTCGTGGATGTCGTGAATCCAGATGACTGGAGGAAGCCTGAGTGCCGACATGAGGAGCAGGAGCATCGCAATGATCAGGCAGAGAAGAACAGGACGGTTCTTAATCCCGGCGTCGGGGGAGGGACGCCTGAAATAGCTTACAAAAGCACTCCAGTTAAACCAGAGGTGAAGCGGAGCAAGCACCACGAAAAGCAGAGCGAAGGAGAGATGTATGGCTTCCCAGCTCTCCTTGCCGAGGAGGAGAAACCGCCAGTGGACAAATTCCGCCACCTTGCACTGCGGCGCAAAGTACAGCGCAATGCCTGAAAGTGCGAGAAGGAGAAAAGAAAACGCGGAACCCACCGACAAATAGGTACGGATTAATAATCTGTTCGCCTGCTGAGCCATCTGTCACCTGCTTTACATTTACTCTCAGTGCAACCGCTGCCGTTCATTGATGAAACAACAGCTCCATCATACAATTATCATTCAAACATCTACCCTGCCAACAATGAAATTTCCCCAGCAGGGACAGAGGGCTTTCCCCAGTGACTCCAGCATTCCAGCGCACCACAGCAGTGGCGCATAGGGGAGCGCAAAGGTTGAGCCGATGACCCGGGTCTTGCCATAGCGGTTCAATAATCTCTTTATCTCACCTGTCGTGAAGAAATGCGCGTTGTGGAAGACGGGATCTTCTGCCCCCCTGATCCTCCGCGATACTCCGAGCCATGATAGTCGATTCAGCACGCCGACAATCATGCACCCTCCCGGATTGATCAGCGATCGCATTTTATCAAGCGCTCCGGAGTAATCGGGAATGAACTCGAGCGTGGTTATGGCCGCCACCACATCAAAAATCCTGTCGAACTCCGCGGTCATGAAGTCTCCCGCGATGAATTGAACATCCTGCAATCCCTTCCCCTTCGCTACGGTGATCATTTCGGAAGAGACATCGATTCCCGTTACCCGATACCCTTTCTCGGCAAACCAGGCGCTCCAGTGACCGGTTCCCGAGCCGACCTCAAGCAGCGTGCTGCTGTTGCCGGCGGGCGGCAGCAGAGACGAAACTGCCCGCTTCTCCTGAATATCGTATATCTGTCCGATCGGACTGTCGTACCAGCTGTCATAAGCTGTCGCTATGGGATCAAAGTTAAATTTCGACTGTTGCATGTCTATACGTACTCCCCCTTCAGGTGAATGATGAGAAGCGTCCCCCGGGAAACCGAAACCGAGGCATCCCCTTCCATGATATTGCTGAGTCCCCTGCTCCCGCGCTCGAGATCCTCGTCATTGAGTGGATAGGCAAGCCCGGCAGTGGAACAGCGGACTTTTTTATCGAGCGGCATAAGAGTGATGGTATCACCACGCTTTCCTGCAAAATCCCGTTCCTGTCCGTCGGTGAGGGCAATAATTTCGACATCGCGGTCTACAAGGCGAATCCTCCCCGGATACCGGCCACATACCACTATATTGCACAGCTCGTGATCCACCCTGCCACCCAGCGCGCCGAAAATATCAACCTCCGAGAAGCCTTCATGTAAGGCATGTTTGACTGCAATCTCCATGTCGGAATAGTCTTTTTCCGATGGATGCCGAATCATTCTGCTCTCCACCGTACCGACAAGGGAGTCCATGTCTCCTATGACCAGAGCCGGCACGATTCCCACGCTGCGGCAATGCGCCACTCCGCCGTTCGCGGCAATAACCGTAGTATATCCGCCGAGCTCTTCTTTCAGCCATTCATAATCCTCGATAACACCGTTACAGACTACCGCACATCTCATAATACTGTTATCCCGAAACCCACTCCGGAGTGAGGAGCGGCTCCCCTACTTACTGAAAATAGTTTTCATTATCAAAAATTTCATATTCATCTTCTTTGTCAAGGGAAATGTTTCCACTTTTTGGCTTGACGGAATAGGGGGGGCATCATTACATTGTTAATGAAAACCATTTTCAGTAAGCAGAAGGGGGGATTTCGGAAAATTTTATGGCAGCGGACGGTTCAGCGAGAAAACCATGGTGGCAGAGTGTTTTTCACCGTTACGGTGCGAGAGTGACCGTACCGCGAGAGATAGTTATCGATATTCTGCAAAACACCGATGAACATCCGAGTGCAACCGATATCTATATTCAGGCGAATAAGATCAATCCGTCAATCGGATTGACAACCGTTTACCGCACGCTGGATATACTGGTTCAGATGGGGATTGTTCGGAAATTCGAATTCGGCGACGGGAAGGCCCGTTATGAGCTTATCAATAATCCGAACGGGAAAAAGCATCATCACCACCTCATCTGTTTGCAATGCAGAGAAATAATCGATTACAGCGAGTTCACTGATGAAGAGATACAATTCATCACAAAAGCGCAGAACAAGCTCTCGAAAAAGTACAACTTCAAAATAACGGATCACGAGATCAATTTTTATGGGTTCTGTGAAAAGTGCAAATAACACTCATGCTCTCATACGGGGTGTACTCCCCGGTGGCCGCCGCTTCGGTGAATGCACCGCACATTCCCTCTCATTCTCAATGAAGATGGTTTGACGTACCGTTACTATTCACTCGTAAGGAGGCTGCGTATGCCTGCAGGAAATGGAACAGGTCCTGCCGGTCTCGGGCCCATGACGGGAAGGGGCGCGGGATACTGTGCGGGTTTTATGATGCCGGGATATATGACCCCCTCTCTGAGAGGCGGATATGCCGGATGGGGGATGAGAGGACGCGGATTTATACGAACCGGTTTTCGAGGGATCGGAATGCTCGGTTTTCGAGGACGCGGAAGAGGTGGACGAGGAGGATTTGGCAGAATGTATGCCCCTCCCGTATATCGCGGGTACGGTTTTTATCCGTACGCTTAAACGACCGGCGCGTCCCCGATTCGATTTTCGTTGAGAAAAGCATCAATACCGTGCTGAAGCCGTTTCATCGGAGATTTGTTTCGTATACGCGGTCTCTATTTTTTACGTGATGATTTGAGTCGACGGGGGGGTATCCCCTCATGAGTCAATACAGCAAAGAGGAGAGAGGAACAATGAAAATATGCATAACATCGTCAGGGCCTGGCCTGGACGATATGGTTGATCCGAGATTCGGAAGATGTCAGTACTTTATAATCGTTGACACTGAAAGCATGGAATTTGAGTCGTTAGACAACGCTTCAATTGTTGCTTCCGGCGGTGCAGGAATTCAGTCTGCACAGTTCGTTGCAGATAAGGGTGTGGAAGTGGTGCTTACCGGCAATGTGGGGCCGAATGCCTTCAATACCCTGCAGGCGGTAGGATTGCGTATTGTTACCGGAGTATCGGGAATTACGGTCAAACAGGCAGTCGAGAACTTCAAGTCCGGAACCTATAAGGAGATAGAGAACCCGACCGTTCAGTCTCACTTCGGCATGGGTGCTGCCGGTACCGGCATGGGAATGGGACGCGGCATGGGAATGGGTCGTGGCATGGGACGCGGCATGGGCCGTGGCGTGGGCATGAGACAGGACGCGGGTTCTGACGGCACACAACAGCGGAGCCGCAGAAAAATGGTAGCAAAGCTCGATGAGCAGAAGTGCACGGCATGCGGTGTCTGTCAGAACGAATGTCCGGTAAATGCAATATCGGTCAACAACAAGGCCGTGATTGACGAACAGAAGTGCACCGGGTGCGGAGCCTGCCTCGAGGTCTGCCCTGAAAATGCTCTCCTGCTGGGATATATTACGTAACAGGTGATATGAACGATGTCGCGAGGAGATGGAGA
The DNA here is from genome assembly GCA_964652955.1 of uncultured Leptospirales bacterium. Lineage (GTDB taxonomy): Bacteria > Spirochaetota > UBA4802 > UBA4802 > JAKQUI01 > CAZZCF01. The sequence goes on along the minus strand of CAZZCF010000002.1, from coordinate 61,388 downwards.
ATGACCTCCCCCGGGAGTGAAGAGGGAGTGGAGGTATCGGTTATCCCAAAACTGGTCGGGACGCAGGGCCTGAGGACATCTTTGTACGCCCTTCGTGCGCACAACATGTCCTCATCAGAGGGGGACACCCTGCACAGAGACGGAATGCCCCGCAATGAGGAAAACTGATGATAAGGAGATAGCATACTCATGATAATAGCTGTAGCAAGTGGAAAAGGAGGCACCGGGAAAACAACGGTAGCAACCAATTTGGCGCTCTATCTCCAGGAAGTGCAGTTCCTGGATTGTGATGTTGAAGAACCCAATGCCCATATATTCTTAAAGCCCGAGATATCGGAAATCAAGCCGGTGTGCATGCTCGTTCCCGAGGTTGACCTGTCAAAATGCACGTACTGCGGAAAATGCGCAGAGGTGTGTGAATTCTCTGCCATCGTAGTCGTTAAGAAGAAAGTGCTGTTCTTCCCCGAGCTCTGTCATGCATGCGGTGCCTGTTCATACTTCTGCCCCGAAGATGCAATACGAGAAGTCGAGAGGGAGATAGGCGTTATCGAAAAAGGGACATCGGGAAAAATCGAATTTATTCACGGTGTGCTCAATGTCGGGGAGCCGATGGCCCCGCCGTTAATCCGTCAGGTGAAAAGCTGCATACGAAATTCGAAGGATGTTATTATTGACGCGTCGCCGGGAACGTCATGTCCGGTGGTTGAAACGGTGAAAAAAGCCGATTATTGCCTCCTGGTAACCGAGCCGACCCCCTTCGGGCTCAACGATCTGAAACTGGCCGTGGAGATGGCTCGAAAGCTGGAACTCCCCATCGGAGTGGTGATTAATTTGTACAACATCGGCGATCGTGAAGTCGAGAACTATTGCAACAGAGAAAATATCGACATCCTGATGACCTTTCCGTGGGATCGGCGGATAGCCGAAGCATATTCAGCAGGCACACCACTGATACAGGCGTTGCCGGAATACCGGGAGCGGTTCTCGAAACTCTATGAAATGATTAAGAACGGAGTAAATGGAAAATGAAACAATTGACTATTATCAGCGGAAAGGGCGGAACCGGCAAGACAACCATTACAGCCGCCTTTGCCACCCTCTCCGAATCCCTTGTGATCGCAGATTGCGATGTCGATGCTGCCGATCTTCATCTTATCCTGAGCCCTGATATCGAGAAAAGCGGCGAGTTTATGGGCGGGAAGACAGCCGTTATCGATCAGAATAAATGCACCAAATGCGATGAGTGTGTCAGACTGTGCCGGTTCGACGCCATTAGCGACTACCGGGTTGACCCCATATCGTGTGAGGGATGCGGTCTCTGTGCACGTGCCTGTCCGGAAGGAGCAATCACCATGGAGCAGAATATTTCCGGAGAGTGGTTCATCTCAAAGACCAGACGAGGCTATATGACACATGCCAGACTGGGCATCGCCGAAGAGAACTCCGGGAAGCTGGTAACACTGGTACGGCAGCACGCAAAACTCATCGCGGAGAAAGAAAATAAGAACTATGTTATTGTTGACGGTCCGCCGGGAATCGGATGCCCGGTGATTGCAGCCATTACCGGCGTCGATGTGCTGCTTGCCGTAACGGAACCGACGCTTTCAGGAATACACGACTTGAAGAGGATTGTGGGAGTTGCGCAACACTTCAATATACCGATTCTGGTGTGCATCAACAAGTTCGATATCAATCCCTACAATACGTCAACGATCGAAGAATTCTGCACGCAGAACAATCTGATACTGGTGGGTAAAATAAAATATGATCCCGACGTGACGAAGGCAATGGTGAACAAAAAGTCGATAATCGAATATGGCTGCAATGGTATCACCGAAGAGGTGAAAAAGATGTGGGAAAAGGTACAGAGCTATTTAGGGGAATAAGGCGATCATGGAATTGAAAGAAAAGATAATTCAAACCCTCAGGGAGGTCATTGATCCGGGAACCAATATGGATGTGATGAGCACCGGATTGATACGCAATCTCACCGTCTCTGAGGACGGGGCAGTATCCTTCGAATTCCACCCCTCGTCACCCGTGTGTCCGATGGTGCTATCTCTTGCCGTTCGCATTCAGGAAACGATGAACAATCTGCTCGGAACCGGCAATCTGACCATTACGGTAAAAGATCATGAGATGGCTGACATGATAAATCAGATACTTCGCGAGGAGGGGGAATAGCGGGAATATATCAGGGAGAGATGCAGCGCATGCAACCGCCGATCGAATTATTCATCTGCCGTCGGTGTCAAGAGGGAATACATCCCCGTTTTCTACGAGCAAGAAACATTTCATGTTCAGAATATCACGGTAAACGATGAAAGAGAAGGATTATTATAACATTTTGCAAATACGAAGAGACTCCTCGGTGGAGGAGATCAAGAAGGCCTACCGGCGACTGGCCTTTCAATTCCACCCCGACAGGAATCCCGGAGATACCGACGCGGAACAGCGGTTCAGGGATATAACTGAAGCCTATGAGGTTCTTGGCACTCCCGAGAAGAAGATGATGTACGATATGTACCAAACTCCCTTTACACAGCGGGTGAACAGGGAGTTCCACTCTTTCAGAAACAGCTTTTCACAGGATACCGATACCGTTTTTAATCACTTCACGAATGCCGGTTGCAGACGGAAGCGATTCAAGCAGTGCCGCCCCTTCAGAGATACCGGCAGGGACACATCACCCTTTGCGGAAGGGATACGATGCCGCCTGGTGATTTCACCCGAAGAAGCGATGTACGGGACGGAACGGGAGCTTGTTTTTCAGGGAATACACGGCCAGAAGCGGTTCAGCATCAGAATCCCGGCCGGTGTGCAAAACGGAATGAGACTTGCTGTCCCCGCAGAACCGGACATCCCCTTTGCCGATACTATCAACATTCAGATACTGATCAAATAACCTGTTCGTGTATTTCTATGATTGCCACGGCCAGAGCGTATTCCCGCTCGTGGCTGATGCTGATAAAAACCTTCAACCCGCCCTCCCCCGATCGGGGCGGCAAAAGCTCCCTGATACGTTCAGCCTCCTCAACGAAAGGCCTCCCGGTGCTGTCGTTGAGAATTGCAATATCCCTGAATCCGACTGCACCCTTTCCGCCCGCTGCCTTGAAGAGTGCCTCCTTGGCGGCAAATCTCCCCGCAATGAATTGATGGGGATTCTTTTCGGGGATGTGCGCTCTCTCGCCATTTGATAGTATCCGCCGGATAAAGCGCTCCCCGTGATCTCTGTAGATCTTCTCAATTCGCTTAATGTGAACAATATCAGTTCCGACTCCGTAGATCATAGAACCCTCTCTGCAGGAAGGGGTCGCGCACATAATCAGGTGTGCGGATCATACCGGTGATACTGCGGAACTCCGTATTTCGTCAATCACTAATTCGACGCAAAAGGCGAAGAGCGCAGGACGCATCGGTTTTTCTCCGTGCGCTCTGCGGCAAATGCATCCCTCTGCGCGACAAATCGAACAGCTCGCTTCCGGGGAAAAAACCGAGGAATTACCCCTTTTCATAAAACCAATTTATACTTGACTGCGTTCCCGAACCGTTGTACATTATGAGCACATTGACTCGAGGGTACATTTTCGGTGTATCGCAGGTGGAGAATCTTCTACCCGATTCGGAGAGAGATTATACCCGCATTCTCGGGTCTTTTTTACTTCAATTCACAGGAGGATTGAATGAAGCGCACTATTACGGTAATGACACTGCTGCTATTTGCTACGGTTCTGCCGCATTGCAAGAAGGAGAAGACAGAAGGGACAGTTGCCGCGAAAGGATACATCAACTTTGTCAACGGTGATGTAAAGCTCCTCACGGCCGATGGGAAAGAGAATCCCGTGAAGATCGGCGATGAAGTTGTACAGGGATCGAAAATCAAGACCACCGGCCAGAAGTCGTTCGTGGATATATACATTGGCGAGAATGCGGTAAAGATTCTCGGCGATACGATCGTCGAGATCAAAAAGCTTCTGACAAACGTGGCGACAAACGGTGAAGAGTCGGTTCTCTTCGTTGAGAAGGGGAAGCTCTTCTCCCGGGTTACCAGGAAGCTCACCAAAAACGATGTCTTTGAGGTTAAGACACCCACGACAACAGCCGGTGTGCGGGGCACCGATTTCCTCGTCACGGAGGATGAAGGCAAAGCAAATGTTGCCTGTCTGAAGGGCAAGGTCGGCGTTTCAAACAACTCCATGCCCGATCAGGAACCGGTTCTCGTTGAATCCGAGAAAGAGGTTGATGTTGAGCCGAACAAACCGATGTCCGTCAAGGAGCTTTCCGAGTCGAACAGAAAGATGATGGAGGACATCATTCAGAATATCAGCGAGCTGCGCGCCGAGATCTGGGAGAAGATGAGGAAACAGCGCGAGGAGATACGGCAATACGTTATCGATCAGCGTGAAAAGGACAAGACCCTCGTTGAGGAACAGAAAGAGAAAGACAAGGCCCTCGTCGAAGATCAGAAAGCCCGTGACAAGCAGATGATAGAGGATATCAAGGGCGACACAACGGACAAGGGCGATGAGGCGGTTCGAGCAGCGAAGGACAAGATGGATGCGGCGAAGGACGTTGATACGGATTCCATGAAGCCGAAGATAGAGAAGCCGAAGCTCGATCTGGATAAATTTAAGCCAAGTCAATAACAGTTTCTATTACAGGACTACTGAAGAGGCACTCCACGTCAGCACAGAGGGGTGCCTCTTGTTTATTACAAGGGAACTCATATTCATTTAAATTTGTAGTTCCCTTGTAACATAATACCCCCTCGATGCCGAAGGCATCGACCTGCGCGATAGCGCTCGCAGCGTGCTGCGGGGTATTTTATTACAAGGCGTCATACCTCGAATTGTGACTCGAGGTTGTAAGTTTGTTGCTATAAACAGCAGGGTATTGCATGAGTATCAGGATGGCCTTTCTCGGAACGGGAACCTGTCACGCAACGGCGAGAAATCCCTCTTCGCTTGCTGTTTCGAATGGTAACGAAATTATCCTGGTGGATGCCGGTGGCGGCGCCTATCATCAGCTTCCCCGTCTCACTGATCCCTTTTTCGACTATCGGAATATCTCAACGGTATTCCTGACCCACTTCCATGTTGACCACGTTTCCGGTCTCCCGGATCTGATCTGGGGAGAGATGTGGGGGGCTCAGAAACGCGAGCGGCCGCTTGCCCTTGTCGGGCCGAAAGGGTTGAAACACTTTTATGAAGATCGGCTTCTCCCCTTTATCGGGGACTATACCTTCCCCTTCGCCGTCACGCTCAGCGAGCTTGCTCCTGACGAGTCCTTTCATGGAGCTTTTTATACCGCCTGCTCGTATCACCTCCATCACGGCGATTGTTCGACCGGGTACCTCTTCAATTTCCCTGACGCTGCGCTCGCAATTACCGGTGACACCGGATACTGCGAGAATCTTCTCACCCTCCTCCGCAGCGCTGACATCGCCGTTATGGAATGGTCGATGCCCGCCGGGCAAAGCATTCCCGATCACCTCTCGACCGACGATGTGCTGCGAATAGCGAAAGCGGGCGCATTTCCGCAACAGGTCTATGCACAGCACATGTATCTTCTCCCCGATGAAGAATTTGAAGCACGAGTTGAGTCGAACAGGCAGACGCTTGGAGCAGATGCGAGGAGATTTATCTTTCCGAAGGATGGGGATATTGTTGATCTCACCCCCCTCTCATGAAGGGGGAGGTCTGTTGCCGCGAACTGCTTCGATTTTTTTTGTAATGAGAACAACACAGAGACCGATTGCTGCACCCACGAGAATACCGGCAAGCACATCGGTCGGATAATGCTTCACGAGGACAACCCGCGAAGATGCGATGAGAAGGGAGTTGAGGAGACAAAGCACCCGGTATCTTCGCCTGTACATTGCGTAGACGGTGAAGAAGGCAAAGATATTCGCAGCATGATTCGAAGGCATTGAGTAGTCCTTTCTCTTCGGGGACGATAGCTCCCCGGCAATAAACACGCTCTTTGGTCGCATCCTCCCTATGGCGGGCTTGAGCACGCGGTAGCAGAGGAGGTCCGAAAGCGAAACCGAGATGAGAACAGCAATGAGAAAGGGAACGAAGCGTCTCTTCAGCTGAAGCGCAGACAGGATAAAGAGAACCGAGCTCAGGAGAATGTAGGCCGGGCTTGATAAAACGGCCGCCACACCGTACAGCGGCGTATCCCGGAGCTCCCAGAAATAGATGGCCAGCGCCTTTTCCATCGTATCACATCACCGTCATGATCTCTCTCTTCCGATCATTTCCCCTGAAGTTCAAAACTACTTTGCCCGAATGTATCCCGGGCGGCATCCCCTGTAAATTGTTTTTTATGAAGCCCGTATCAGGCAGCCGCTCTGAAATATATCCCGCCTGAAGCGTTCCAATTTCGAGAGCCGGGTGCACTGCCGGGCCTCCTCTTTTTATGGGTTCTTCCCAGAGGGCGAGACGTCTCTATTCAAAAAAATGAATTAATGGGAAGATGAATAATAAATTAGACTTGACTAAGATTATTGACTAAAATTAATATTAATAGCGTTGTACGCACTGAACCGTATGATGTGATACCGAATCCCGCTGGAGCGAGGAGCAGCACGATGAGAGAGAAGAGAGAAGACAGTTCAGCCTTTGAGCCGACCCCCCTCACTCCGAATATGGAGGATTACCTTGAGGCGATCTCACATCTTTCGCAGGAGAAAAAGGTTGTCCGCGTCAAGGATATCGCCAAGCGACTCGACATCAAGATGCCCAGCGTTACGAATGCCCTGAACCGCCTGAAGAGCAAAGAGCTCATCAACTATGAAAAGTACGGATATATCGAGCTCACGAAGGAGGGCGCGCGGATTGCTCAGAAGATACGGAACAAGCATTCCTGTTTGGCCGATTTCTTCTCAGATGTCCTGCGACTCAGTTTGAAGACTGCCAACGAGGAAGCCTGCAAGGTGGAACATCACCTTTCCCATGGAACCCTCCGGCAGATCGATAGATTAACGGATTTTTTTCGATCCGAGGATGAATCAAACAAGGAGTGGATCGCCGAGCTCAAAAGTATTCTTGACGAACGTCGGTTGAGCGACCTCAGAGAGGGAGAGAACGCTCAAATCGTGAAGATACTCGGGAGCGGTGTGTTCAGAAAACGGCTCATCGAGATGGGATTCAGAAAGGGGGTACAGCTCTCTGTGATCAAGTATGCGCCCCTTCGGGATCCGATGCTCGTGGAGTTAAAGGATTTTCAGGTATCACTGCGCGTCGAAGAAGCACGAAATATCGTGGTGACACTGGTTGATATAGTGAACGGAGACCATGAGCAGTAAAGAGATCGTTATCGGACTTGTCGGAAATCCCAATTCCGGGAAAACAACTCTATTCAATGCACTGACGGGTGCTCGGCAGAAGGTCGCCAACTGGAGCGGGGTAACCGTTGAACGGCGGGAAGGTTATCGGAACCGTGAGGATCATCGAATAAAGGTTGTCGATCTTCCCGGTATTTACAGCCTGACCTCATACAGTATCGAGGAGATCATCACCCGGGACTTTATCCTCAACGAGAATCCGGACCTCATCGTGAATATCGTTGATGCCGGGAATCTGGAGAGGAATCTCTACCTGACCACGCAGCTCATCGAGATGGGCGCGCGGGTGATAATTGTCCTGAATATGTTCGATGAAGCCCTTTCGAAAGGGCTCGTTATCGATATCGAACAGCTGGAAAAATTGCTCGGCATGCCGGTGGTCAAGACGATCGGAACGAAATCGATCGGCATCGACGAGCTGGTCGAGGAGATCGACCGCGCATCATCCGGCGGGAGTGAGAAGGTTCGGCATATTCACATTAACTACGGTTCGGATATCGAGCAGGGAATACAGGAGATACAGTCATCGATCTGGCAAGAGCAAAGCATCGGTGCTCAGTATTCAACTCGATGGCTCGCAATCCGTTTACTGGAGAGTGACCGGGATGTTGAGCGAAAGCTCAAGAATTTTCCGAACTACAACGCCATTATCGAGCAGGCAGAGAAGAGCCGGGCGGCCATCGAGAAGAAATTCAATGATGATCCGGTTGTCGTGTTCTCTGATATGCGCTACGGGTTCATATCCGGCGCCCTGAAAGAGGCGGTTGAAAAAACCAGTCCGAAGCGAGTTGATATTTCAGAGAAGATAGACTATATCATCACCAATAAATATCTCGGATTTCCCCTCCTCTTCATTTTTCTCTGGATGCTCTTCCAGATGACCTTCACTCTCGGAGAGTATCCGATGCGGCTCATCGAGCGGGGTGTTGCCGCGCTCGGATCGCTGCTGCGGGGGCTCCCCGCAGGCCCGATAAAGGATATGATAGTTGACGGCATTATCGGAGGAGTCGGGGGCGTTATCGTTTTCCTCCCCAACATACTCATCCTCTTCATGGGGATCAGCTTCATGGAGGATACCGGCTATATGGCGAGAGCCGCCTTCATCATGGATAAGATAATGCATAAAATGGGGCTCCACGGAAAATCCTTTATCCCCCTCGTTATGGGCTTCGGCTGTAATGTGCCCGCGATCATGGCAACACGGGCGCTGGAGACGAAGCAGGATAGAATACTGACCATTCTCATAAACCCCTTCATGAGCTGCTCCGCACGCCTGCCCGTCTACGTGCTCTTCGCGGGGGTCTTTTTCGCCGAGCACCCGGGTGCGGTTATTCTCTCACTCTATTCCATCGGCATCCTCCTCGCCTTTTTCTCCGCACGGCTCTTCAGATTCCTGTTTTTTAAAGGCGAATCGACGCCTTTCGTCATGGAGCTGCCGCCCTATCGCATGCCGACAACTCGGACGATTCTCCTTCACATGTGGGATCGATCGTCACAGTATCTCAGGAAGATGGGCGGTATCATTCTCGCCTTCTCAATTGTGGTATGGGCCCTGGGAGCTTATCCCAAATCCGAGATCATCGAACAGAACTACGCACAGCGACTCGATGTGCTGGAACATGCATATCACGAGAAACGGGAGATGCACGTGGGGAAGGATGACACCGTACTGCAGGAGCTTCTGAGGAATTATGAGATGGAACGGGAGCACTTGCTCCTGGAAAAACAATCAGCGGAAAAGGAAATAACCTATATCGGCCGATTCGGGAGGGGGATTCAGCCGCTCATCGAACCGCTCGGTTTCAACTGGCAGATGGGAATTTCACTGGCGACCGGATTTGTTGCCAAGGAGATTGTCGTCAGCACCATGGGGGTATTATACCACGCCTCTCCTGACGAAGAGGACACGCACCGCTCTCTGGGAGAGGAGCTCCGAAAACCGCGATACGGGATAACGCCGCTGATCGCCTATGTCTTTCTGCTCTTCGTGCTCCTGTATGTACCCTGCCTTGCCACGGTCGTCGTCATCGGTCGTGAAGCAGGGTGGCGATGGGCGCTCTTCTCGGTCGCGTATCAGATGCTCGTTGCCTGGCTCTTCTCCTTTGTCGTTTATCAGACAGGTCTGCTTCTGGGGCTGCAGTAGACGCTATCCGCATTGCTTTACGGAGAAACGCCCGCAGCTCCAGAACCTGCGTGAAAGTGACTATTACCCTTTTCGACCTTTCCCCGGTTTCCGCTTCCTCCCGCGGGATGCCGATTCATGCGCGATATCCTCCGCGAGCTGAACATTCTCATCAACTATCGTCCGCTCAATCTCCTCGAAGCTCTCATATTCCCGCAACCGGTAGATCTCAGGATTTATGGAGATTCCGACGGATGAAAGGAGCCTCGCCATAGAACCCTTCAGGTCCTCGGCGATATAATAGAAACAGGGGATGAGCACCAGGGTGATGAAAGTGGCAAAGATAAGGCCATAGCCGAAGGAGAGGGCCAGCGGAGCCACAAAGTAGTCCTTCCCGCCAAGGCCGTAAATGGTGGGGAGGAGCGCCAGGACCGTGGTGCCGGTGGTGAGGAGAATGGGACGGAGCCGAATGACGCCCGCCTCCAGCAATGCCTCCTTCAGCGGAAGCTTCTCATCACGCATATTGTTGATAAACTGAACGAGCACCAGGGTGTTGCTCACAATGACGCCGGCGAGACTGAAAAGGCCCAGCGTGCCCGAGAAGGACATAGGCTGCCCGTGCACCAGGAAGGCAGGCATAACACCGACCAGCGCAAAGGGTATGGCAATCATGACGACGACAGGAAGTATAAGCGATCTGAAGAAGACCGCGATGATGATATAGATAACCATGAGAGCAAAGAGAAAGAGTATTCCCATTTCGCCCATACGCTCAGCCGTTTCCTCCTGCTCCCCGCCGTAATCGACAAAGTATCCCGGATAGCGCTTCTCGATATCCCTGAATGCATTGACCAGCATCCGGTTCACCTCAACGGAGGTAATCACATCGGTATCAACCTCTGCCTGAACCTGGACGATGCGCTTGTAGTTGAGCCGGTTGATCTGAGTATATCCCGGCTGCTTTTTCACCTCGGTTACGATATCAAGGGGAATCAGCCCGCCTCTCTGATTCGCTATCATCACCTCGTGCAGGCTTTTCATCTTTTTCCGGGCGTCTTCGGGAAAGCGAACCCGAACGTCAATATCCTCCTCGCCCTTTTTAACGCTGGTGGCAACAGCCCCTTTGAAGGAAGCATTGAGCGCCTGTGCCACATCGTATACGGACACGCCGGTGCGCGCCGCCATCACCTCATTGATAACATAGCGATACTCCTGCTTCCCCTCCTCGAGATCCAGGGTTATATCACTCACTCCCCGTATCGTTTTCAGATGCTCGATGTACTCCCGTGCTATTCTTTTCAGCGTTTCAAAATCTTCCCCCCTGATCTCGACGTTCACCGGCTTGCCGATGGGGGGGCCGTGCTTATTGACCACGAATTCAAGCCGCATCTGTGGTGATATGATTCCCTTCGTTCGAAGTGCCACAATCTCCTTTCTCAGCTGCTCTACTATCTGATAGGCATTGCGATCCCGATCCTCTTCAGGTTTCAGGTATATTTTAATTGTAGATTTATGTGTTCCCTCTCCGGGCTTCGGATCGAGATGACTTGACTTCTCCTCTCCAACGCTGACATGGAGGTCGTCGAGCTCAGTCTTCGGGAGCCCGAGTATAACCTTCTCAATTTTTCTTATGTCCCCGAGATTCGCTTCGAGATTGGTCTCCTGCGGAAGCTTTATCTTAATCTCCAGCTCCTCCTCTCCGCCGCCCGGAGAGAAGACAAAGCCGATTATGCCCCCGATAAAGAGCGACACAATGAGGAGAACGATGAGCACGGACAGGGTTATATAGCGGTGCCTCAGTGCTCTCTCGAGGAATGCCTTGTATTTCTTCTGCACTCTGCCGAAGCGCCCCTTTTCGAAGTGCTCATCCTCTTCCGACAGTGCTGAACGCCGCTTATGATTGTCTTTCGCAAACATGTTCAGATGCGTTGGCATGATGAACAGGGCGATATACCAGGCGGCGGTAAGACACATGAGCACCACAATGGGTATGCCCTTGATGAACTTTCCCATTATACCGGAAATGAGGAGGAGCGGCGCGAAGGCTGCGCTTATGCAGAGAAAGGTTACGGTAATGGGCCAGAAGACCTCGGAGACCCCCTTCTCGATGGCATGGATTTTCGTCATGCCCGCCTCCATGTACCGGTGGCTGTTCTCGCTCACCACGATACCGAAATCGACTATCATGCCGAGAACCATGATCATACCGAACATGCTGACCACGTTCAGGGTGATATCACCCATCTTCATGCCGAAGAACGCAGACATGAAGGCGATGGGAATGCTCGTGGTAACGATTGACGACATCCGGGGCCCCAGGAGCAGCATCAGTATTAAGAGAACAAGAATAAAGCCGGTCAGAGCGTTGGTGATGACCGAGGAGATGCGATCCCTGGTAAATCGGCTCGTGTCATTGAAGGTCTTTATAATAACATTGCCTGACTCTTCAGAGGTGAACTCCTTAAGCTGCCGTTTAATTCTGTCGACGAGGTTTATCTCGTCAGCGCTTCGCTTCTTCCACACCTTGAAGATCACTCCCTTGTGTCCGTTGAAGCGCTCGTACACATCGGCTTCTTCATAGGTATTCGACACCGTCGCCACATCTCCGATACGGGTGATGAAGCCGGCGTCATTCGCCATGATGACGGTATTCTCGACCTCCGCTGCATTCCGGTACTGCCCCTTGGTGCGGAGTATATACTCTTTGTCCCCGATGCGGAGCGCACCTCCCGGAAGATCGATATTTCTGTTTCGCAGCGTGCGGATAACATCGTTCATGCCGATGCGGTACTTCGTGAGAGACTCGGGATTGACCTCGACGAGGTACTCCCTGTCATAGTAGCCGAATTCCTCCACCTCGGCAACACCGTCTATATCGTAGAGGAAGTCCTCGAGATCATCGGCTGTTTCGCGTACATCGTGGTAGGAAACCCCTTTCCGCTTCCCGTATATAGCAACATCGATAGCAGGAGTTTTATCGAACTTTATCTCCTCGATGACCGGTTCCTGCGCTTTATCCGGCAGATTATCCACCAGCTCGACGGTATCTTTTATATCCTGCACCACCTGGGGCTTGTTCGGTGCTCTGTCTTCGATATAGACAACGACGACGGAGACATTTTCGACATTATAGGCTCTTACTTTGTCAATGTTATCAACCTCGCGGAGCTTCTTCTCAATGGGAACGGAGACCAGCTGTTCCATTTCGCCCGGGGAACCGCCCGGATAGATGGTCTTGATAGATACCATGTCAAAGTTCACCTCGGGGTATGCTTCCCGGTTCGTTCTCATTGCCAGACTGAAGCCCGCGAGCAGTATCAGGACAACCATCAGATTTACGAAGAGCTTCTGCCGAATAAGGAACTTAACTATCTTAATCAATTTTGCCTCCCCACGACATTCGCGGTAATGTAATAGTTTATCATATTAAATTTCAAACAATTTTTTCGCAGCCCTCCCATTTCTGAGTGAAATGACCGGAGAATATCATGTGCTTCGCCTCTCGAAAAATATTGTAATTATAACTTGACTTTCACCGGTTAACCGTTTACCGGTTGGAACATTCTACTAAGGTCACAGATACAAACAAGGAGGTCATTATGTCTATAGGGAATATAGTTTCGAGGAATGCGATTATTTTTCCGGATAATGAAGCGCTGATCTTTGAGGATCTCCGATACACATGGAAGGAGCTCAACTCGCGGGTGAATAAACTGGCGAATGCGCTCCTCTCGCTGGGGCTCAAAAAGGGCGCGAAGGTGGCACTGCTCTCGGAGAACGTACCCGCCATGGTGGAAGCGAATTACGCGCTGGCCAAGATCGGGGTGGTTTACTTCCCCGTCAAGACGCGGCTCTTTCCGCAGGACATACAGTATCTCATCGATCTCTCCGACGCCGAGGCGCTTATCTTTCACGAGCAGTTCGCTCCGATGGTGAATGATATAAAAGACAACATTCCCAAGGTAAAAACCTATATACAGATCGGGGGCGAGATACAGAAGTATGCAATCGAATACGAAGCGTTCCTCAAGAAGGGCGAGGATAAAGAGCCGGATGTCGAGGTGCTGGCCGACGACCTGTACATCTTCCTCTGTACCGGCGGCACGACGGGAGTGAGCAAGCTCGCCATGTTAAGCCATGCCAATGCGCTCTGGGCTATCTACACGACCGTGAACACACTGAACCTCACGGAGAAGGATACCGGCCTGCAGGTGCTGCCCCTCTTTCATGTCATCATCAACAACTGCCTGAACTCCCTCATGGCAGCCGGTGCCAAGGTGGTGCTCCAGCAGCGCTTCGATATGGTGCAGTACATGAAGAACGTTCATGAGGAGAAGGTTACGGTGGCGATTGTTGTTCCCCCCTTCCTCTTCAGCTGGATCATGGCAACTCCCGAGGCGATTGCCTACGATATCACCCATGTCCGCATCTTTGCCACGGCGGCCGCCACCTTCCCCACCGATTTAAAGCACGATGTACAGAAATACATGCCCAATGCCGAACTCTACTATACCTACGGCCTCACCGAGTCGAGCGGAGGAAATGCGACGGTCCTCACACCCTCGATGATGTTCGAAAAGGAGGGCGCCATCGGAGCGGTCAATCCCGTGCTGAACTACCGCATTGTGGATGATGAAGGGAAAGCGGTCAAGCCGGGGGAACCGGGTGAGCTGCTCCTCAAGGGCCCCTCTATTATCAGGGGATACTACAAGCGGGATGATGAAACGAAGGAAACCTTCAAGGAGGGCTGGCTCCACACGGGAGATGTTGTCAGGGAGGATGAGGACGGTTTTCTCTACTTTGTGGACCGGCGAAAGGATATGATCAAGACCGGGGGCGAGAATGTCTTCGCCAAGGAGGTGGAGGACGCGCTCCTCACCAATCCGAAGGTGCAGGAGGTCGCCGTCTTCGGCCTTCCCGATCCCAAGTGGGGCGAGAAGATTCACGCAGCGGTCGTGCTCAAGCCCAATGAGCAGGCCACCGAAGATGAGCTCATGGAGTATGCAAAGGAGAAACTTCCCGGTTACAAGCGTCCGAAGGTTGTATACTTTGTCGACATGCTCCCGCGGAATCCGAGCGGGAAGGTGCTCAAGTACAAAATGAAAGAAGACTACCAGAAGTAATATCTTAGGAAAAATATCACAAGGGGACTTCAAAAAACTTCGTTTTTGTCGTGCTCCATGTGAGCAGTAAATAAAGTTAAAACTCTTTTCATTTTATCAGTTTTACAGGTTGAAAAGGGTTTTAGAGGTGCCCATAAGCGGGCGGCACCGGCGACTGCCGCCCGCTCGTACGAACCTCACGACGTGAAGAGCCAGTAGGCGAGCCTCTTCTGATCTGCAACCCAGCGCTTTATCAGGTAGCTCTTCTCATCCTCGAACACGCGGGTGATGCTCTCAAAGTACTCCTCGCACTCCTTGGTGCCCTTATCAGCGGTTTTGTTGACGAAGGAGAGGATGCGTGAGTGATAGAAGGGTATCATTGCTTCGATGAGCTGCTCCCGGGGAATCTCGCTGTTGCGATAGGCGATTGCGAAGTTGAAGAGTATCCGCGCCCAGATATCGCTGGGATAGTAGAACTCATCTTTCCCAAGTTCTCTCGCTCTGGTGATATCGTCGTACTCCGCCGGAGGAATAATATGCTCCCAGATTTCCCCGTAGCGGTCAAATCCCGACAGGAAGCTCCCGTGCAGGGCATCCGTATCGACGTCGACCGGAGGGGGCTTCTCATCGACCCCGAGGCCGAAACCGAAGATATTGCTCGGCATGCTCTTGCTCTTATCTTTCCAGAAAAACTCAAAATCTATCATCAGGTCAAAAAAGGTCATCACCACCTGGGTGAACATGGGACCGAGATCCTTTGCCGGATCCTTTGCGCGATGCGACTTGGGGGAGCCCAGAAAGGTCTGACAGACTCTGAATCGACGGGCAATGGCGATGGTGGTCATCCAGATATCGATGCCGAAGTGAGCGATCTGCTCATTCCACAGCTTTTCCGAAAGGAAGGCGCGTGCCATTCTTCCGGAAAAACCGAAATCGCCCCCGATAGGCTGTCGGACGCGGAGCCCGAAAAGGGTCCGGAGGAGCGGATAGGCGATGTGATTGGTGATAGAGCCGTCGTATTTATGCCGGATGTATATCGGGGTGACGTAGTTGAATCCGATGAAGAGCGGCTCGCCGAGATACTGTATCCACTGCGGCGTAATGCTCGTTAGATCGGCATCAACGACCACCACCGCCTTCGCCTGCAGCTCCACAGCGGCCTCGAAGAGATTCAGAAAGTTATTCCCCTTCCCCCGCACCCCTTCCGGCGTTGAGATGTATATCTTCGGAATATCGGTTGGCGTGTTCATAAAGGCATCTCTGGTGCCATCGGGCGAATGATTATCGACATTGATGATAACCGATCGCTTATCACGGAAGTGCTCGATGAGGCCCTCACTGGCCATTCTGGTCGGGAAGGAGATGCAATCCGCTTCATTGTAAGAGGGTATTCCCACGATAATGTCTGCCTGTTTCACCCGGTCGGGATTCTCAACGATGATGTCCATGGACGAATCTCCTTTTTTTCTGTCTGGCGCCCCATTGAAGGTAATGGTGAAAACAGTCGCCCTCTGGAGCATCCGTTTCAAGAGAATATATGAAATGTATTCAAAGAAGTCAATTGCAATTGTGTTGCCGTTTATCGAGGGATGTGATCTATCCGTAAAAAAACTCTTGATTTCTCCCGTCGAGAAAGCTCAATGTGTCGATGTCCACTCATAAACGGCCTCGAGGAATGACGCTTTATGGGTATCTCAAGAAATCAGGAGTTCTAACCTCTTCCTGTTTTCAGTCCCGGGAGTTCAGCAGTGAGTAGAGAGAAGTTGCCCGACGCATCGACGGTTATCCTTGTTCGAGAGAACCCGGCAGGAGAATCCCCCTTTGAGATGTTCCTGATGAAACGGCACCGGCGGCAGACCTTTATGGGCGGTGCTTTTGTCTTTCCCGGCGGCAGCCTTGATAACACCGATTGCGATCCCCGCCTCGCATCCCATGCGCGGGGAATCACACCGGAGGAAGCGCCGATTCGCTTAAACGAACCGGATCTCCCGGAGGACAAAGCGCTGGGATTATTCTTCGCCGCGCTCCGGGAGACCTTTGAGGAGGCGGGTGTGCTCCTCGGCGAGGCGGACAGCGGTGAAGCGATCATGCAGCCTGATTCGGAACACGCCTCTCGATTCGCCGAATACCGCCATCAGATCCATCGCGGTGAGATCTCTCTGGGAGAACTGGCCGAGCGGGAAGCGGTAAGCTATCGCCTCGATCTTCTCACCCCCTACGCGCACTGGATAACCCCTGAGATAGAGGGCAAGCGCTTCGACACCAGGTTTTTTCTGGCGCGAATACCTGAGGGTCAGGTACCGGAGCATGACGCCATTGAGATGACCGAATCGCTGTGGATATCACCGGCAGGGGCGCTCGCCCTTCAGAAGCGGGGAGAGCTCCTGCTGATGCCCCCGACGCTGAAAACGGTTGAAGAGCTCACAGCCTATTCCTCAATTGATGAGCTTCTTACGGCGGCGATTCAGCGAACGATTCGGCCGATCCTTCCCCAGGTTTTCCAGACTGCCAATTGCTTCGGCGTCAAGCTCCCCCATGATGTCGAGTATACCATCGAGGAGTACAAGCAGACACCCCGGAGTGATGAGCCGTCCCGTATTGTCATGCTGGATGGGAGGTGGCGGACCATGTGCGCTGATGAGTTTGTCATTGAATAGGAGCAGGAATCGCGCGCCCGGGGTTACTTTCCGAAAAGCTTATCGTAGGTGCTCGTAAGGAGCGGAAGAAATGTCGTTACGTCTTCGACGACACCGTAATCGGCAATGGAAAAAATCGCTGCCTGTGGATCCCGGTTAATCGCAACTATCCACCGGGAGTTCCGCATGCCGGCAATATGCTGCGAGGTTCCCGAAATGCCGCAGGCGATATAGAGACGAGGCGATACCGTTTTCCCCGTTGTTCCGACCTGATGGGCGTAGGGGAGCCATCCGAGATCGCAGACCGGCCGAGATGCGCCGATTGCCGACCGGGGGAGGATCTCCGAGACATCCCTGATGAGGCTCAGATTCTCCGCGCTTCCGATGCCCCTCCCCGCAGATATGATAATATCCGCCTCATCGAGCTTTCCGTTATCCGAATCATCCCTCCTGAGTCCGTGGGCGAAGACACGCTTCTCCTGCACGTCGATCTGCCGCACGGAAACGGCTCCCGGCTCGACGGGAAGCGAATCCGCTTCATCCGCAGCCGGGAAAGCGCCGGGAAGTATCGTCACGACCGAACGGGGAGCCTGCGGGCTCACCTCCATGAGAAGCTTGCCGCTGAAGAGCGAACGCCGAAAAGCGAGCGCTTCGCCTTCACGTATCGCCTCGACGGCGGTTATACAGGAGGAACCGGTCAAAACGGCAACCGCCGGGGCGAGATGGCATCCGCGGGTTGAGTGGAGGAAACAGACAAATTGAGGTTTGATGCGGTCAACAGCGCCGGCGATTTCCTGCAGGAGGATCTCGGGATTGAAATATCTGAGGTGCTCGTTCTCGATGAGCAGAACATCTATTCCCTGACGGGCGATTGCTTCACCGATATCACGCACATCCTGCCCGGGAACCAGCATGGCGATCTCCGTTGTCGGATCTTCCCGGAGACGTCGCGCGAAGGCGATGAGCTCGTTGCTTGCCGGCTCAAGCATGTTATCAACAACCTCTGCGATGAGGAGAATATTCATATAACATCCTTCTGTTTACAGGAATGATTTTTCATAGAGTATCCTGAGCAGCTTCTCCGCCTTCTCTTCCGATGTCCCCTCGAGTATGATTCCGCGTGACGGTTTTTCAGGATAGAATACTCCGCGCATCACCTCGCGTCCTTCCGGGAGCGCGAGGGTTTTCGCATCAACGGTAATCAGCTCCTGTTTTTTTGCTCTGAGCACATTGGAGAGGGCGGGATACCGCGGTCGGTTGATGCCCGATTGAATGGAGAGGAGGCAGGGGAGCGAGAGTGAGAGCTGTTCGCGTATCCCCCCTTCCATTTCACACTCGACATGAATGATGTCCCGTGTCGGCTCCAGCGTTTCACTGATGACCGACGGTGCGGACGGCAGGCCGAGCAGTTCCGCAAGCATGGGCCCCACCTGGCACTGCATATCGTCTTCTGCCATAATGCCGGTAAAGATGAGATCGTAGGCCAGGGGGCGCGCGTAGGTGGCAATTGCCGCCGCAATGCGAACGGGAGATTGATATCCGTTCCCGTCACAGGCAATATGGATACCGTTGTCGGCGCCCTTCTCGAGGGCCTTTGTTACAGTAGCCCGAACCCGCTCGGGACCGACGGAGAGGGCGTCAATGGTTACCCCGGAAGCGCTTTCCCTGATCCGGACGGCCTCCTCGAGGGCATATTCATCGAACCGGTTCATTCGATAGACAATCTTTTCCGTCTCCTGAATCCACAGTCCGGCGGCATCTATTTCGATAACCGACTCGGTGTCGGGCACCTGTTTTACGCATACCAGTATTCTCATCGCATCAATCACTCATCGTACTTTCATACCTTCTGGTTGTATGTTTGATCAGGAGAAGCGCGTGTCAATAATAAAACGAGCGTTCGATATATTTATTCATTGACTTTTACCACTTACTGTAACAGGTTCTGTGACGCAGGCTCACCGGTGCTGTAATCGGAGGAGCGCCTGCAGAGAGACACACACGAGAGGGAGGACGCGATGGACTTTGCAATTCCGGAACGAATAAAAACGATTATCGAAATGATCAATGAGTTTATTGACAAGGAGCTCATTCCCCTGGAGCCGGAGATGCTGCGGCGCGGTTTCAGGGAGATGGTGCCGGTTCTCGAGGAGAAACGCCAGATGGTAAAGCAGATGGAGCTCTGGGCGCCCAATCATCCGGTCGAATGCGGCGGCATGGGATTAAGCCTCCTGGAACACGGGCTCATCTCCGAAGTGCTGGGGAGATCCCCTATCGGGCACTATGTCTTCGGCTGCCAGGCGCCGGATGCCGGCAATATCGAGATTCTCAACCTGCACGGCACCGAGGAGCAGAAGGAGCAGTACCTCAGGCCGCTCGTCGAGGGGACTATCCGGAGCTGCTTTTCGATGACCGAGGTGGACATGCCCGGATCGAATCCGGTCATGATGGAAACGACAGCGGTCAAGGATGGCGATGACTATGTCATCAACGGGCATAAGTGGTATACCTCTTCCGCCGATGGCGCCGCCTTCGCCATCGTCATGGCGGTGACGAATCCCGATGCACCGCAGTACCTGCAGGCCAGCATGATTATCGTGCCGACTGATGCGCCGGGATTCAATATCGTGCGGAATATCTCGGTGATGGGGGAAGTGGGGAGCGATTATGCCAGCCACGCGGAGATACTCTATCAGTCCTGCCGCGTGCCGCAGAAGAATCTCCTCGGACCCGAGGGGCACGGCTTCGTCATTGCCCAGGAGCGGCTCGGCCCCGGAAGAATTCATCACTGCATGCGATGGCTCGGCATCTGCCAGCGAGCCTTTGATCTCATGTGCAGGCGGGCAAGCGAACGGATCATCTCGTCGGACAGCAGGACGCTGGCCACAAAACAGATCATTCAATCATGGATTGCAGAATCGGCTGCGGAGATTCAGGCGGCACGGTTAATGACGCTTCATGCTGCCTGGAAAATCGACACTGTCGGCGTCAAGGAAGCGCGGGAGGATATCTCTCTCATCAAGTTTACCGTTGCAAACACGATGCAGCGGGTCGTCGACCGGGCGCTGCAGGTGCATGGGGGCCTGGGCATGACCGACGACACCGTTCTCGCCTTCTTCTACCGGTGGGAGCGTTCGGCACGGATATATGACGGGGCTGACGAGGTGCACAAGATAACGGTGGCGCGACGCATTCTGAGAAATTACAGCGACGGCTGATCACAGGCAATGGCACGTACAGGATTCCTGCTCCCGCTTACCTTTTCGGAAACCTGATATCAAAGGCGGTTCCGTTTCTTCTACCAAGTACAATCGTCCCATCAAGCTGTTTCGTGGTAAGCAGATGAACGAGCCGCAGGCCGAGGGATTCGGTCCTCCCGAAATCCACCTCATCCGGCATCCCGACGCCGTTGTCGCCGATATGCAGAGTTATTTCACCCCTGCTCTGATGTAATGAAATTAAAACAAACCCTTCCCGCTCGCCGGGGAATGCATGCTTGAAAGAATTCGAGAGGATCTCGTTGAGGATGAGACCGCAGGGGATGGCCTGTCCGATGCTCAGCTGTACCGCTTCCAGATCGGTTCTGATTGTTATCCCCAAACGGTGAACGTACATCTTCTGAAGCTCCGCGGCAATGGTTTTGATATACACGCTGAAATCGATCAGGGAGAGGTCATCGGACTGATAGAGCTTCTCGTGTATAAGCGACATGGCTCTGATTCTCGTCTGCATGTCGTCCAGTATCCTGGCCGATGATTCATCGGTTACCGTTCCTTTCTGCAGACTGAGAAGACTGGAAATGACTGCAAAGTTATTCTTGACCCGATGATGTATCTCCTTGAGGAGAACTTCTTTTTCACTCAGCGAATTTTGTATCAGCTCATCTGCTTTCTTCCGCTCGGTAATGTCAAGGTGCGTCCCCGTTGCTCGCAGGACCTCTCCCTCCTTACCCCGTTCGACCACCATTCCGCGATCCAGCACCCATATCCACTCTCCTGATTTTGTCCGTGCGCGGTACTCCGCTTCGAAAAAGGGAGTCTGTCCTTTGATATGGGTATACAGTTTCTCGTTGACCGTTTGAAGATCGTCGGGATGAACGAGCTTTGTCCACGAGCTCAGGTGCGGATCGACCTCTTCGGGAGAATAGCCGATCATCTCCGCCCATCTCTCGTTGAAAAAGACTTCATCGGTCCGTACGTTCCAGTCCCACAGGCCGAGATCGGCTCCCCTGAGAACCAGCTCGAGCCGCTCCTCGCTCTTCTGTAATGCTTCTGCTGCCTGTTTGTTTTTCGTAATATCGGTCAACACGCCATGAGAATGCCTCGGTATCCCCTCTTCATAGGAGAACTTTCCGTAGGCTCGCAGCCAGCGGATATCTCCCGATTTCGTTATCGCCCGGTATTCTGTGGGGCGCATCTCGCCTCCCTTAGCGACCGCTTTTAAATACTCAAAAACTTTGGGGAGGTCCTCCTGAAAGACGAAGTCAGTGGCAGGTTTTCCGATAACCTCTTCGGGCGTGTATCCCAGCTGCCGAACCACCGGACTGATATAGGTGAAAATGCCCTCGGGGTCAAGGGAGTAGATGATGTCACTTATATCCTCGACGAGGGTGCGGTACTTCTCCTCGCTCACCTTCAGCGCATCCTGAAGAAGCTTTCTGCTGGAAATATCCCGTGCCACTCCCACCAGCCCGGTGATATTTCCGCCTTTATCCAGAAGGGGTGTTATGGTGGATTCAGTCCAGATGGTTGTTCCGTCCTTATGGTAAAATTCCAGCTCCAGCGTTGTTGACTCGGATGGCTTTTTTGCTCCCGACTGATACCGGGGTAACTCTTTCCCGAATGTTTCGATTGCAATTTCAACAGATGCGGGCGTTAATCTCCTGTCGATGGACAACGGCAGGTTCTCCTCGACGGTGAAACCGAACATCCGCGGGGAGGAGGGGCTGAGATAGGTCAGGTTGAGATTCATATCGGAAACCCAGATGACATCGGTGATATTATCGGCCAGGAGGCGATAGAGCTCTTCGCTCTTATGCAACGCTTCTTCGGCGCGTTTTCTCTCCGTAATGTCCACTACGATTCCCTGATAGTGGCTGACTGCACCGCCGCTACCGCGCTGCACCCATGTCCGATCATCGATCCAGCGCGTCTCGCCCGAACAATCGATAATGCGGTACTCCTGCGTGAATTCTACCCTTCCCTCCTCGCTGTACTGCCGCACCTCCTCTGCGACTCGTGCGAGATCGTCGGGGTGTACAATATCCAAAAAATTAATGCGTCGTTCGTAGAAGTCTTCCGGCGCATACCCGAAATGCCTGATGCTCTCGCTGACGTATTCGACCGGCCACTCCTCCTCGGCGCGCCAGATGAAGGCGATTGCCGGGCTCCGGTTGACGATATACTCGAGCTTCGATACGTGCTCCAGGGCGTCTTCGTACCGCTTGATGAGCCTCTTCTGTTCCGTGATATCCGTAATGACGCCTATCACACCCCCGACGGAACCGTCCGATTTCAGAAACGTCGCCTTGCTGAAAACGACATCGCGAAGGGATCCATCGGCATGTTTCACGGAAAATTCATAGCTCTGTTGTCCCGGGTTGCGAATCAGAGAGAGGTCCTTTTCCTGGTATGTATCAGCAAGATCGGGCGGGGCGATATCGTACACCGTTTTCCCCTCTATCTCTTCCCTGGTCATTCCGAGGAACGCCTGAAAGGCCTGATTGCAGCCCTGGTAGATCAGGTTCTCATCCTTGTAGAAGAGGGGGGCGGGAATACTGTCGATCAGCGTTTGCATGAAGTTGATCTGATCCTGTAAAATCGATTCAATCTCTGCATCTTTCCGCTGAAGCCTTCTCAGCATTATGAAACCGAGAACGGCCGCGACCGTCGATACGAAAACAATAGTTATCAGGTTCGATTGCCACAGGGTGATATCGGGAAGGAGAAGCCGCTTCAGCAGCTGATAGGCGGCCATGAAGAGGATCATGGCAACGGTGATCATCGACACCGGCATGATGAGCTTCCTCCGATGGGGTGGGCCTCCTGTTGTATTTGTCTCTTTCTGTTTCATCGTATTGCCTCTCGGGAGGAGAGTCCTTGAATATTTTCCGGGATATCTCTCAAAATGTTAACTGCTGCAGGCATTCCTCTACGCTGCTTCATTTCCGCCAACCGGCATGTGACATTCACCACTGCCCCCGGCGGCCGAAGTCTGTAAATGTCCGGGAATGACTACGGGCTAAACAGCATGTGGCATACACGTCCGCCGTACCCGGGAATCGTCCGAATCGATACGGGGATGGACACGCCTGTAAAACAGAATGAAATAATATCGATTTTTCAGGCATCTCTTCAATAACTTAATAATTTTTCAACGAAATATTATAAAAATTTTGTTTAGAAGTTACAATAATGCATTGATAACCGCGAAGTAATTCTCGAGGCGGCTCGGCAATGCCTTCAGCCGAATTATTTTCTTTACAATTCACCGAAGCGAGGGTAGTATATGAAAAAACAGCAGAGGAGGTTAGTGTTACATGAAATGGATTAAGGCAATACTGCTGCTGCTCGTAATCATCATTATCGTTGCCATTATCTGCATACCCCGCATGAATCGCTTTCAGCGCGACGGGGAGATAGCGCTTTCCGGTTTGAGCGCGCCGGTGAAGGTGCTGCGCGACGAGAAGGGAATGGCCTACATCTACGCGGAGAATCTGAGCGACGCGCTGAAGGCGCAGGGATTCGTTACCGCGCAGGACCGGCTCTTCCAGATGGAGCTCACCAAGCTCTTCGCCGAGGGGAGGATCTGCGAGCTCGCCGGTGAAGGCGCGAAGGCGCTGGATACCCGCATGAGAACCCTGGGATTTCACCGGCATGCGAAGAAGCATGCCAGTATACTTAACGAGAAGACGAGATTGTTCTTTCAGTCATATGTCGACGGTGTCAACGAGTACATTGCACGAGGGGAAAACATCCCCCTTGAGTTCAAGCTGGCCGGTATAAAGCCGCAGCCGTGGACCATCGAGGATTCCA
This sequence comes from uncultured Leptospirales bacterium, assembly GCA_964652955.1. Classification (GTDB taxonomy): domain Bacteria; phylum Spirochaetota; class UBA4802; order UBA4802; family JAKQUI01; genus CAZZCF01. The sequence goes on along the minus strand of CAZZCF010000002.1, from coordinate 37,146 downwards.
TTGCCATACTGTACTACATGGGATGGAGCCTCGGTGCGAATCATCAGACTGAGCTCATTGCACAGATGCTCATTGACAAAGTCGGCTTCGAGCGGGCGCGCGAGATATTCCCGGTGAACACCAATCCGGACGAGGGTGAGCGAACGGCGATGAGAACCGGTGCGGATGAAGGTGCCACGAGGCTCTCCCTTCTTCTCCTGCGTGACGAGAAGATCAGGGAATTTCTCATCAAGCCGATGATAAACCTGACAATCGGGAGCAACAACTGGACGGTCAGCCCGGGGCGCTCCGAGAGCGGGAAGACGATTGTCTGCAACGATCCTCATCTTGCGACAAATATGATACCGAGCATGCTCTATCCCATCGGCATAATAACGCCTGAAATCAGGGCTGTCGGCCTGATTCCACCGGGGGATCCCGGTATAGTCATCGGGAGGAATGCCAACGTCGCCTTCGGTGTGACCAATTCGTACGGCGATACGCAGGATCTCTACGTCGAGACGATCGATCCCCGCAATCCGGATAACTATCTCGAGGGGAGCAGATCCATTCCCTTCAAGATAATCAAGGAGACGCTGAAGATAAAGGACAAAGAGGCCCCCGAGGGATTCAGGGAGGAGGAGATAACGATAAAGCGCACCAGGCGGGGGCCGGTTATCTCGAATGTGCTCCCCGGCTTTAAAACGGAAAGGGTGATATCACTTCGCTGGAGCCCCCTTGAGACCATGGGACCCGAAGTGGGAATAAGGAAATTTTTAACGGCGCAATCTGCTGATGACCTGAGAGAAAACGGACTGAGCAAGATCACGGCATTGACGTTCAACGTGGTCTACGGAGACAGCAGGGGGAATATCGGCTGGCAGACCACCGGTCGCCTGCCGATTCGCTCGCAGCGGGAGAGCACTGTTCCCTTCGTGGTGAAGGACAGCAGCGATAACTGGAAGGGATTCATCCCCTTCGACAAAATGCTGCACTCCTCGAACCCGCAGAAGGGATGGCTCGGCACCTGCAATCACATGACCGTAACGAAGAGCTATCCCTACTATGTGTCATCGTATTTCGCACCCTACTATCGCTATGCGCGGCTCAAGGAGCTCATGGTGTCGAAGAAGGTGACGAATGTCGACGATCACTGGAAGTATCAGCGGGATTACAAGAATACGCTGGCCGCGAAGATCGCGCCGGTAATTGCAAAGACCCTCGGCTCCTTCAAGGATACCGAGACAATGGGCGCCATTCTCGCCGACTGGGATTTCATGGATGACAAGGAGAAGGCGGCTCCCGCTGTTTTCCAGCTGGTCAACCGTGAAGCGGTTTATCAGATTTTCAAGGATGAGCTCGGCGATGAGCTGGCGAAGACCATGCTCGATTCCTGGTACTTCTGGCAGAACCGGTTTGAGGTTATGGTACTGGAGGGCACCTCGGCGTGGTTCGATGACATATCGACCGGGGAGAAGGAGTCGATGGCCGATATCTTTCACCGGGCTGCACTCACGGTGATGAAGGAGCACGGATCGGATCCGGAAAAGTGGGAATGGGGCGAGTTTCATCAGCTCGAGCTCGTGAGCGCCATCATGCGAAAGGGCCCTCTCAAGGGGATCCTCGGCGGCGGCTCACATCCGATGTCCGGCTCACAGGAGACCCTCTATCGCGCTCTGTACGAATACAACGAGCCCTTCTTTGTCAATACTTCTGCCGCTGCGCGCATGGTCGTTGATTTTGCTGACAGCGACAAGGTGCTCGCCGTTCTCCCCGGCGGTATATCCGGGAGAATTTTTGACGATCACTTCACGGATCAGATCGATACCTATATGAGCGGCGATAAGCTCTACTGGTGGTTCAGCGATGAGATGATCAAGGCGCACACGAAATACAGTTTAGTTCTGAAGCCGTCAAAATAGAAAATGCTCCACAGGAGCGTACCGATAACTATCGGTACGAATCGACTGTACTGAATTTTTACAAGCCCCGACCTCTTCCCGGTCGGGGCCTGTTCTCTTTCACCGGGCACATTACACGCCTTCCCGATCGCGCGCTCTTCATCACAACACGAAACCGGCACCCTTCGCCGCATCTTCACTATCTCGGCCTTATAGCGGTTGGGAATACGCTCGCCACGCGCTCATCGTCACGATACGAAAGAGCTCCCTCCTCCGCAGCGTGTCCCGCATACCTGCGCAAAATGTTTGCCGCACACAGCGTAACACTTCTAACAGCACGAAAAACACCTGCAATCCCCGGCAGAGTGGCGCGCTGAGCAATCCGTAAACCGCTCGCTTGATAACGGCCCTTATCCAGACACGGAACACTCCACCCTGCTGCAATAATTTGTCCGCACTCCCCAACGGTGATACAATAGGAACAGGTATAGAAGTATCGGAAAAAATTGTCAGGAAGGCGACATGAAAGTAATTCATATAGAGGGAATGAGCTGCGAACACTGCGTGATGCGGGTTAAGAAAGCCCTGGAGAGCATCCCCGAGGTGAAGCTGGCCGAGGTTATTCTCGACGAGAAGCAGGCGAAGGTCGATCTCGATGGAGCGATTGACGAGGGGATTCTCAAAGGGGCTGTCGAAGCGGCCGGGTATCAGGTTACGGGCATCGCATAGTTGCAGTGGAGCGAATGATGTACAGAGAGAGCGGCACGCTCCGGGCTCTTTCCGGGAGCCGACGGATATGGTGTGCTGTTACGTATCATCCTCGAAAATATCATGCAATCGCTGAAAGATATACTCCCGCACCGGTTCAAGCTCCTTCACCGGCGGGAAGGTTTGGAAATCGCATTTTTTCTTCAGCGTATCGACCGTAACGTTAACAACAATCCTTCCCTGTATCGAAGCACGGACAATATGATGATTATTGCGATCCCAATCGACGTCCGATGAAGCGAGGGAATACTGCTCGAATACACCGGTGAATCGGGCCGGCAGCTCACGCCTGATGATGTGAGACAGCTCCTGATAGACGCGTATCCGTGTGCCGGGATCGATCTCCATGGAATTCTCCTCTCTCTTCCCGCTCATGCCGGTTCCACGAAAAGCCGAATGCAACTCTCCTCGGCTTATATGAGCATTATCTATCCGAGAAGCATAAAGTCTTTTTGTTTAAAAGTATAAATAAAATTGACATAAATTCAATTAAATGATTGATTTAATATATGAATATATCATATTAAAAAATTCGATAGGCTTATTGTGTATTATAACGTGTTGAGAAAACTGTTTTCTCTGTCGAGTAAACATGTTTACGCGTAACGGCAACGGGAGATAGAGAATGCCAACCGAACTGCAATTGCCAACTGTTGCCGTGAAGATGTATTTTGATAGTAACAGAGGGCTTCCCGTGATTGACAGGGGATGTACCGATACTCGCTTGAAAGGGGGAGAGCGTTCTGTGAGTGACGCGTGCGAACTTCCAAAATTGAACATGCTCCGGCTCACCGAATCGGTTTCCGGTTCAGGGTGAGCGGCAAAGATAGGTCCGGGTGACCTCTTTCAGGTGATGAACTCCGTGACGTTTACCTATGATGAAAACGTCATCGTGGGGATGGACACGGGCGATGATGCCGGTGTGTATCGGCTCAGCGATGAAACGGCGCTGATCCAGACGATCGACTTTATCACTCCCATTGTCGATGATCCCTTCACCTTCGGCCAGATTGCAGCGTGCAACAGCCTCTCCGATATCTACGCAATGGGGGGGAAGCCGTTAACCGCTCTCAACGTGGTCTGCTTCCCGATAAAGAAGTTCAGCCTCGACATTCTGAGCGAAATACTGAAGGGCGGTCTCTCAGTGCTGGGGCAGGCGGGCGTGCAGATCCTCGGCGGGCACAGCGTCGAGGACGACGAGTTGAAATTCGGGCTCTCCGTAACCGGGATCATCCATCCCGATCGGGTGTTGCGGAACAGGGGGCTCATGCCGGGCGACAGCATTATTCTCACCAAGCCGATGGGAACCGGCATCGTGGCAACGGCGATAAAGGCCGGTCTCGCCGAGGACGAGATAATCACTCCCTTTGTGCGCTCCATGGCGACGCTCAATGAAGCGGCTGCGCGGCTCATGATCAACTACCCTGTTCATGCCTGTACGGACGTTACCGGGTTTGGCCTCATCGGGCACCTGCGGGAGATGCTCGATAACCAGGGTATTACAATTTCTGTTGACCGGAATGAGCTTCCCCTCCTCCCCGGCGCTGTCGAAAATGCCTCGATGGGACTCATACCCGCCGGGATGTACCGGAACAGGGAGCACGTCGGCGCACTCTGCGCCATTGACGAGGGAGTTCCCCTCGAGCTGACAGACATCATTTTTGATCCGCAAACATCGGGAGGGCTCCTCATCGGGCTCCCCGAAGCGGACGCAAAAAACCTGCTGTCCGATCTCCATCGCAACGGCGTGGAAAACGCCAGGATCATCGCAACCGTCCGGGAGAGCGCTTCACCGCAGATCCGGGTGGTATGAGGTACAACCGGCAGCTGCCCGGATGATCCTGAAGCCCATATCAGAAACGCGTCAGTGCGGCTTCACTCGAACCTCCGGGAAGACGACAAAATAATTTTGAATACCCCTCTTCCCATGCTATAGTGTGATGATACCAGAAGGAGGAAAAAATGGCATTTCGGAAACAGGTGGCGCTCTCCTCAGCGGCAATGCTTCTCGCCGTGATAATCGTGGGGAGCTGCATGAAAGAGGATGGTATGAGCAATAACGGAACCGTTTCAATATATAATGCTTCCCGTGACCGGGTTGAAGAGCTGAAGCGAATTGTCAGGAGCGACGAGGAGTGGAAGCAGCTCCTCACACCGGCGCAGTATCGGGTCGCCCGTAAGAAGGGGACCGAGCGTGCCTTTACCGGCGAATACGACCGGAACAAAGAGAAGGGCATCTATAAATGCGTCTGCTGCGGGACGGATCTGTTCAGCTCGGATGCAAAGTTCGAATCGGGCACCGGCTGGCCCAGCTTCTGGAAGCCGATCGCGGAACAGAACATACGCACCGAAATCGACAGGAGCCTCTTCATGACGCGCATCGAGGTGCTCTGTGCCCGCTGTGAGGCCCATCTTGGGCATGTCTTTGACGATGGCCCGCCGCCGACTCACAAGCGTTACTGCATCAACTCGGCGTCGCTGAAGTTTATCAAGCAGTAGACGCTCACATTCAACTCATGGATATGCCTCACGGCGAAGGGTACTCCGTGCATAGAGCTTCTCCTGGCTCATCGAGAAGCGCCTTCGCCTTTTTTGATTGCATTTCTCCGTGCAGGCATTTCTTCGATTCAGGAATGACGGCTCATTCCTCTCGTGAAGGTGTCATACGGCGAGCGGAGGAGGAGCCGGCATGAATGGAATGAGCAGGCGAGCGAAGGGACGCCCGCCTTCTCCGTACGTTTTTATTCAAAGGTATAGTGCTGATCCGCTGCCTGCTCACGCACCGACTTGAGAATAGCCATGTCGAGGGTGCTCTTCGAGGAGCGCTTTTTCATCTCCGCTTCCACGTACCGGCGCCGATCGTTGTTCAGCTTATTGATCTTGCCCTGGAGCACGGACCGACGCTTCATCATCCGGTTGACATAGTCCCTTCGCTCCTGCGTGCTCATGTCCTTCATTTCCGCGGGGAGCTCATCATCACGGATAGTAGCAGGATCTATCTTCCGATCCTTGACCGCGTCGACGAGATCCCAGCCGCTGTTGACATACTGCTTTGACGCCTTTGCAACCGAACGCTGAACCAGCACCTCGCTGTTCACCGTCGCGGCATTCTTATCCTGCTCCTCCTGACACTCCTTCTTGACGGTGCCGCGCTTCCCATAGGGGATATAGGTCTTGTTAAGCTCGGCACCGAGAAGCATAATCTCCTTGTCCTGCGGTGCGTTGATTGCGACCACTTTCTCGTTCTGATCTATGTTCATATATCTTCCGTCGGCGAGGAGCGCGCCGTCTTTCCACATGGTGTTCTCGCCCTCATGATAGTTGCCGCAGAAAATGGTGTTCACCGTGATCCCCCTGGCAATGGCCTTTTTGACTGCAGATCGGTAATCGACATCCCCCTGGGTGAAGGGCTCGTTCCCGGCAATGAAAATGAGCTTGAGATCGCGCCTATCGGAGCTCCATCTGAGCCCCTCCGTGGCGGCCAGGATCACTTTTCCGCAGTACTCGTTGCCTCCGTAGGTTTGAAGCTTGAAAAGCTTTTCGGAGATTTTATCGAGATCTGTGGTGAGCGGTGTTATCATGCGGATATAGCCCTCCGCCGCCGGGATGCTGTCCTTCCCGTACTCGTAGAGGGCAACCTCCAGGCGGGGAGTCCTGTTCCCCTTCTTCGCCCGGGCGAGCTCATTGACGATTTTCCAGAGCTGTGATTTTGCCTGATCGATGAGTCCGTCCATGCTGTTGCTCGTATCGAGCAGGAGGGCTATCTGTATAACCCGTTCGTCGCTCGCCGGGAGGGGAGCGGTAGAAACGAGGAAGATGATTGCTGCTGCCAGTATGAGAAGTGCCGTGCCTGTCTTTTTCATAATCTGCTCTCCTTTTCTCTTTTGTGTTATCAATCCTTAGACAGCGCATGC
>CAZZCF010000002.1:0-30484 GCA_964652955.1 uncultured Leptospirales bacterium | reverse complement strand
TCATAATCTGCTCTCCTTTTCTCTTTTGTGTTATCAATCCTTAGACAGCGCATGCTGAAAGTAGTTCCGAATTTTTTTCGCTGCACCTCTACCTGTACAAACCGACAGTAACCGCTTTTTTATATTTGACAACGTGAAATGAGTATCTCTAATGGGAAAGAGCAATACGCGTCTTTTTTCCGGTATCTCCCAGAGGGAGATACCGGATTCTCACTGTATGCAGTGGATCTGAAGATGAAAAGTGTGTATTTTACACGCTAACAACGGAAAGGGAGGACAGGCGCGATGGACTTTTCTTTTTCACCCGAACAGCAGAAGGTGCTGGATGAGGTACGCGAGTTTTTACAATCGGAATCGACACCGGAGCTGCTGGATGAAACGCACGAGCTGGGATTCATCTACGGTGGCAAGGAGGGACGTAAATTCATCAAGAAATTCGCAGCGAAGGGATGGCTCACGCCAAACTGGCCGAAAGAGTACGGCGGACTGGGGACTTCAGCCGTGATGACCTTTGCCATTCGGGAAGAGATGGCATTGGCCGGCGTCCCGCTGATATTCGTGGGTGCCCATATGGCGGGTCCAACCATTATGCACTTCGGCAGCGACGAGATGAAGAATGAATGGCTGCTCCCCCTCGCCCGGGGTGATTACGAGTTTGCCCTCGGCTACACCGAGCCGCAGGCCGGTTCCGATCTCTCGTCACTGAATATCCGGGCGGTGGACAAGGGAGATCACTTTGTGATTACCGGACAGAAAACATTCAATACGCATGCCCACGTTGCCGATTATCACTGGCTGGCGGCCATAACCGATTCCGAGGCGAAGCGGTATCAGAACATGTCCATGATAATTGTCGATCTGAAAAGCCCCGGCATTACCATCCGTCCCCTCATAACCATGGCGGGATGGCAGACGAATGAGGTATTTTACGATGACGTTATCGTTCCCAAGAAGAACCTGGTAGGGCAGATGAATATGGGGTTCTACTATCTGATGCATGCGCTCGATTACGAGCGGATGTTTCCCCTCGCAGCATACGGACGCATTTTTTATAAATACCTTCAATATGCACAGGAGAAAACGGTGAATGGAGAGCCGCTGACGAAAAACCCGCTCATCCGGCAGAAGCTCGCACAGATTGCCATTGAGCTGGAAGCGAATAAGCTCCTCTATTACCGGCTCGCCCACATGCTCGACAAGGGACAGGTTCCCAATTATCAATCATCAATGCAGAAGCTCTTTGCGACGGAGGTTGCGCAGAATATAGCCAATACCGGGATGGAGGTGCTGGGCCACTTCGGGCAGCTGAAGAAGGGGTCGACAGGCGCCGTGCTGGACGGGATTATGGAGCAGATTTACCGGACGAGCGTCGTTGAGACGATATATGCGGGAACCTCAGAGATACAGCGGAGCATCATCGCCCTTCGGGGGCTGGAGCTTCCCCGGAAGTAATGAAGGAGAGTGCAATGGACTACGATTTAACCGAAGAACAGAACATACTCAAGGAATCGGCACGCCGCTTTCTCTCAGAGCGCTGTCCGAGCAATCACGTTCGCGCGATGGCCGAGGACGAAAGGGGATGCACCGACGACCTCTGGCAGAAGATGGCCGAACTGGGGTGGATGGGGCTGATGATACCGGAACAGTACGGCGGATCGGGCATGGATTTCCTCCACCTGACGGTTCTCCTCAGAGAAATGGGGTACTCCTGCATGCCGGGACCCTTCTTTTCGACGGCGGTGATCGGCGGCCTCAGCATTCTCGAGGGCGGGAGCGATGCCCAGAAAAAGGAGCTGCTGCCCGACCTCGCCAGCGGGAAGCTTCTGACAACACTGGCATGGCTCGAGGAGGATGCGGTGTACACACCCGAGGGGATCCGGCTCCCTGCGGAGAAGAAGAAGGGATACACCCTCTCGGGAACGAAGCTCTTCGTGCCCGATGCACTGGGAGCCGATATCATCATCTGTGCTGCGCGAACGGGAAAGAAGCCCACGGATATTTCACTGTTCCTCGTCGACGCACAGAGCAGCGGCGTGAGCATCACCCCCCTCGATACCTTTGCCGGTGACAAGCAGTATGCGGTCGCCTTTGACGGCGTTTCGGTACCGGAGGAGAAGCTGCTCGGAAAGCTTAATGGCGGATGGCCGGTGCTGAAAAAGGTGCTCCTGATGGCTTCAGTGGCCAAGTGCGCCGAGATGAGCGGCGGTGCGCAGCGGGTGATGGAGATGACGGTCACCTATGTCAAGGACCGAACACAGTTCGGACGGCCGGTCGGCGCCTTTCAGGCTGTTCAGCATCACTGCTCGAATATGCTCACCTTTGTCGAGACCATTCAGTTCATGACCGATCAGGCGGCGTGGTTAATAAGTGAGGGGTTGCCCTTCGAGAAGGAGGCGTCAATGTGCAAGGCGTGGGTGAGCGACTCCTATCGCAGGCTCGTCGCCCTGGGGCATCAGTGCATCGGCGGTATGGGCTTCATGGAGGAGTTTGACCTGCAGCTCTACTTCAAACAGGCGAAAGTCGCAGAACAGATGTTCGGCGATGCAGATTTTCACCGGGAACTGCTCGCGCAGGAGATGGCGTGGTAGTTCGCAAAACATTCAGTACCGGAGGGGGTAACCATACATGAAATATGTCGATTATGTATCCGGCCTCAACGAGTGGTATCAGAGCCAGGGGTTTCCGCCCTACCGCTGGTCGGTTTTCGATTCCAGTCCCTGGGCTTCAATGAAGAAGCCTCTTACGGAGGCAACAATTGCCCTCATCAGTTCGGCGGGCATCTTCAGGGATGATCAGGAACCCTTCGATCCCTGGTCGGTGAATGATCTGAGCTTTCGGGAGATTCCGAAAGAGACACCCCTGCAGCGGCTCAAACTGCATGACAACTACTTCGATCATCGCGATGCGTTGAAGGATCTCAACTGCGTCTTCCCCCTCGAACGGCTCAGAGAGCTGGAGGAGGAGAGGTATATCGGGCGCCTGGCATCACCGGCAATAACCCTCGGAATGGGAAGGCTGTACAAGAGAACCGCACTGCAGACCGAAACGGTGCCTAAGATTGTCGAGGTGCTCAGGAAACAGGATGCCGATGCGGTGCTCCTCGTCGCGGCCTGACCGCTCGATCATCAGTCGGTCGGACTGATAGCGCGAACGATTGAAGAAGCGGGGATCCCCACCCTCTATTTAGGCTCCTGCCGATTCATGATGGAGCAGGTGAAGCCGCCACGAAGCGCCTTTATCAACTTTCCACTCGGACATCAGTGTGGCAGGCCTCATGACAGAGATTTACAGATGCGCATTCTCAGGGATGCGCTGAAAATTCTCAGCAGTGCATCGAAGCCGGGAGAAATCGTCGACCTCTCCTATGAGTGGGGCGAGCCCTTCGACTGGCCGGGATTCATGCAGGATCTGATGCAGATGCTCGAGGAGGAGGGAAGCCCAGTTCAGGAGTGGAAGCCCAAGGAGAAGTGATATTCTTCGCTCGTGCGGATTATCGGTATGAGCGGAGATTCCTGTCTGCACAGGGAATGGCAGCGCTCTATAGGTCATTGTGAGGAAGCCGCAGGCGACGAAGCAATCTCTGTTCATTTATCATTTACCTGAGATTGCGCTGGCCACGGACGGCCGAGTGTCGCGAAGCACATGGATGTGCGAGAGCGACCTTCGCGGAGTTGACCCCGGGAGAATTCGAGGGGCTCGCAATGAAAGCAACAATACATATAAATGCACAGAACATAACGACTCGCCTGGAGGTATCGATGTCAAAGCCCAAAGAAAAGGTGAACACCGTTCGCCTTCAAAATCTCAGCTACGGCCATAAGCAGGCCGGAACGTTCAGAGCGGCAATTGAGCTGGATCTCTTTACCGTGATATCCCGGGGAGCCACACGGCTTCCGGATATTCAAAAGGCGCTCGGCTTGAATGCGCTTAATACGGAACGGCTCGTGGTGGCTTGTGCCGCGCTTGACCTCATCGAGAAGGAGAACGAGGACTATCGGAATGCTCCCGACGTCGAGCGCTTTCTCGTCAAGGACAAGCTTACCTATGTCGGCCCCTGGCTGCTCTTCAACGGATACGATTTCGAACGGTGGAAGGATCTCGCAGCCATTCTGAAGTCCGATGAGCCGCCAAAGGTGCTCGGACTGTACGAGATCCTCTCTGACGAAATGTTTCGCATTTATCATGAGGCAACCTACAGCGTGGGACTCGGCGCCGGCATGCTTTTTGCACGGGACGTTGACATGAGCGAACATTCTCTCCTGCTCGATCTGGGCGGGGGCTCCGGCGCCTACTGCATCGCGGCACTGCAGCGCTATCCTCACCTCAGGGCGATTGTGCTCGACTTCGAACCGGTGTGCAAAATTGCCGAGGAGTTCATTGCACAGTGGGGATTGCAGGACAAGATAACCACCCGGCCGGGCGATTTCACCAGTGATCCGCTGCCGCCGGGATCGGATATGATGATTATGGCGAGCAATCTCCCGCAGTACGATGAGGCCGTTCTGACCGGAGTGCTCAAAAAGGCGTATGACGCGCTCGAGCCGGGAGGCACATTCCATCTGGTCGGTGAAACGCTCACCGATGACAAGACAGGGCCGCTCGGCCCGGCGATGTGGGGAATGCATGAGGCGCTGTTCGGGAGCGGGGGGAGATCGCACTCCGAGCGGGAGGTGAAGGGGTATCTCACCGGAGTGGGTTTTGTCGACATCACGGTGCATCAATTTGTTCCCGGCTCTCTGAGCAGGATCTCCGCGCGAAAGCCGTGAACCCGGACGGGGGAAGAGAATAAGGAGGCTTCATGAGAACGAGTATAACGGATTTACTGGGTATCAGATACCCGATCATCGAGGCGCCCATGGCGTGGATAACGGATGCCGACCTTGCCGCTGCCGTTTCCGAGGCAGGGGGACTCGGGACCATCGGTCCCAATGCCGGCTTTAAAACCGTTACCACCGATGTGGAAGAAACGGGAGAACGGCTGCGGGAACAGATCCGCCGCTGCAGAGAGCTGACCGACAAACCCTTTGCCGTGAACTTCGTGGTTGGCGTACCCGGCTGGGATCGGCAGTACAGCGACAAATGCGTTGAGATTGGCATTGAAGAACGGGTGCCCGTTGCAATAGTTTCGCAGGGGAGCCCTCTCGTCTATACCGATCGGCTCAAAGAGGCAGGGATGAAGGTCATACAGGTCTGTTCGACCGTCCGTCACGTCAGGAAATCGGAGGAAAGCGGAGTGGATGCGGTTATAACCTCGGGAACGGAGGGAGGCGGGCACAGCGGTTTTGATCAGATCACCACTCTCTGTCTCGTTCCGCAGGCTGTTGATGCGGTGGAAATTCCGGTCATCGCCGGCGGCGGTATCGTTGAGGCGCGGGGACTCATGGCCGCGCTTGCTCTCGGTGCGGACGGCATCTACATGGGAACCCGGTTTATGGCCACGAAGGAGTGCCCCGCCCACCCCAACGTAAAGCGGGCCATCCTGGAGACAACCGACACCAGCACCATGGCGGTACGGCACGGAACCCCCTTCCCGGTGAAGGATCCGAATCAGGGGGACCGGGGATTCGTTGAGGAGCGGCGGGGGTCGGTGCGGGTGCTTGTCAATGACTTTGTCAGGAGCATCCTTGAGCAGAAAGGGGGTATTCTCACTTTTGAGGATGCGCTCAATGCACCACATGACTCCGAATCGAATGTCGACAGCAACCGGACCGTCGATGCCTTTATTCATGGAAATCTTAAAAACAACTCCATCACCGCCGGACAAGGATCATCAATGATAACCGACATTCCCACCTGCCAGGAGATCATCGAGCGGATGATGAGTGATGCGGGACAGGTGCTGGGCAGATTGAACGGCATCTGGCATTAAGTCTGGATGGACGCTCCAGCATCAGCACCGCACCGGGAATTATCGTGAGTGGGAATGAAATTTATTCGACAGGACTGCAGGATATGAGTGATAAAATTGAATAAGTACTTCATCTTATGGGCATCTCTAAAAACCAGTATTTACATTGATCCCCTAATTGTAAATACTGGTTTTATCAGGCATGGTGCACACAGCGACACGACGTCGCCTATGCCAGCGTGTACAGGATCTGCAAAAAAACGCTGGCCCGGGGGACATCCTATTAATAGTTTTTAGAAGTCCCCTTATACTACAATTTATGAGGGAGGCGCCGTATTAAAATAATGCACGCTCTTTTCCGAGTTTTCCAGTAGGGATTTGCAGAATACCTTCTCCGTCATCACTCTCCTGATTATCCTGTGAATCCCGTTAAAAGCTTTTCTTCTTTCTCTCCGTATTTTTTATCTTTAATTCTTTAATGCGTTTTATTTCCATACACCAAAAAAAAATGGAGGTTCACCATGACGAAAATCTCAGAGGCTCAGATTCTCTGGAAAGCCCTGGAGGATGCCGTATCGATATCACCAGACAAGCCGATGTACATCTATCAGGGCAAAGAGATCAGTTTCGAGGAGGTCGATGAGACCAGCGATCGGGTTGCAGCAGGCCTGCTCGCACGCGGCTTTCGGAAGGGGGACCGCATCGGGATTATCGGCCTCAATCAGCCCGAGTGGTTATACACCTATTTCGCCGCCGGAAAGATCGGTGCGGTTATCGTCGGCCTCAATGTCCGCTATCGTGACACCGAGCTGGAATATATTCTCAACCAGAGCGAATCGCGGGGGCTGATTACCCTGAAGAGCTACTTCGTGATGGACTACGTGAAGTTCTTCGATGATTTCAGGGAGAAGATCCCATCGGTCAAGGATTTTATTTTCATCGACGGGGAGGGGTTTCCCGGAAGCATCACCTACGATGAGCTCCTGCATGCCGAGGTCGACCGCGACGCACTGGAACAGGCCAAAGCTGCCGTGCAGCCCGACGATCCGCTGATCATCATCTACACCTCGGGCACCACCGGGAAACCCAAGGGAGCGGTCATCACCCATAAGAGCCAGCTCGCCTCGGCGCGCGCTCAGGACAAGCATATTAAGCTCACCGAAGACGATTCACTCCTGGTCGTTCTCCCCTTCAATCACGTGGGTGGAATCACCTGCATGATTCTGGGCGGCCTCCTCGGGCGATGCACCGGTATTCTCATCCCGACGGTGGATCTCGATGATATCATCACGCAGGCCGAGAAATACCGGCCGAGCATCTTCGGCGGCGTTCCGACGCTGTACGCCCTCCTCTTCATGAATGAGCGGTTCCCCTCGCTGGACACCAGCAGCTTTCGCCTCGCCATTGCAGGCGGCTCCAACGTCGAGCCCGCACTCCTGACGAGGATGAACAGGGATTTCCCCAACGCCACGGTGATGAATCTCTACGGGCTCAGCGAAGCATCCGGCGGGATCGTCATGAGCCCCTGGGAGAGCAGTTTCGAGACGACCGTCCGCTCAATCGGAAAGCCCTTCAATGATGTTGAGCTGAAGGTAGTTGATGTCACGGGGAAAACAGTGCCGGCCAAAGATACGGGTGAGCTCTGCTTCAGGGGAGATGCCGTTGCCAGCGGATACTTCCGCCTGCCGGAAGAGACGAAAGAAACCTTCGACGCCGACGGCTGGGTACATTCCGGCGACATGGGGTATGTCGACGAGGAGGGGTACATCATCCTGATGGGGCGCAAGAAGGAGATGTACATCCGGGGCGGATTCAACGTCTATCCCGTCGAAGTGGAAAATCTCCTGACCAAGCACCCGAAAGTCGTCATGGCTGCGGGAATCGGGGTGCCCGATTCGGTTCTCGGCGAGAAAGGACGGTATTATATCATCCCGCAGCCCGGCACCGATCTCACGGAGGAAGAGTTGAGAGCATACTGCAAGGAGCACCTGGCGGATTACAAGGTCCCCGATAAGATTGTATTCCGTGAGAGCCTCCCCATGACACCGGTGGGAAAGATCATGAAATCAAAGCTGAAGGAGGACTACGAAAAGGCCGGCGAATAGGGAGTGATTATTGAACGAGATCGATGCGAAGCTGTGTTGAGCGTTTTGCTCTCCTGGTGGGCGTTTGCTGTATCTCCGGCTTGCCGATGCGATTGAGCTGATTCATGAAATCGGTGTAGTTTCGCGTCGGTATCTCGAGGATAATGCGGTCGGGAACATTCTGCTTGTTGTACTTCTCGCGAATGACCCTCCCCTCAAGGGAACCGGCTAACCGCTTTATCTCCTGCACCGTATCGTTGACCTCCCGGGGAGATTCACTTCGTGGCCGCACAACCGCCTTCCGCGAGGAGGTTTCGTCATCTTTCAAAGCATCCTTCTCCTCGACATCGACACTGATGTCTCTGTCATCATGCACCTCTGCTTTTTTCATTGCTGATCCCAGCAGGCGCGACGTTTTATCCATCCCCGCCATCGGCGGCGTTTTCATGGAGGCGGGTGTTATTTGAAGGGCGATGATATACTGCTCGGGCTCTTCTGCCGCAGCTTTCTTGTCCCCTTTACTGCGAGAGGGCATATGCCGCTCAGAATCCTCCCTGAGAAGGGGGATCTTCGCAGTGTCCGGCGCCTTCGGAGCGATCTCCTCGGCGGGCATTCTCGAGGCTTCCTTCTCCCGCATTGCCAGGAAGGAATCCCGCTTCGGCGTTACCGGGAAGAGGAAGAGTACGACAATCACCGTTGCGAGGACGCCGGCCGCCTCGAGGGGCACCTTGATGTGTACCGGCATGAACAGGAAATCCAGAAGCCGCCTGAGGGGAGATCGGTCGAGACGCCGGTGCACGCTCTCCAGAAAGTTGTCGGGTGCCGGCATCGTTTTGAGAGAAGCCATCGCCTTCCGGTATCGCTTCACCGAGGCGAGCTCCTCTCTGCATGCGGGGCACCCCTTGAGATGCTCCCGCACCTCTCTTCTCTCTTCAGGGGAGAGCTCGTTATCAAGATAGTGTTCGAGCACCTCATGTATCTCTTTGCATTTCATATCAGATAATCCCCTTGAGCTGCTGCCGCAGCTGTTCCCTCGCTCGGGCGAGTGTGGATTTCACCGTTCCCGCCTTCAGCCCGGTGATGCGGGCAATCTCCTCATAGCTCTTCCCCTCGACATCACGCAGAACAACCAGGATCCGCTTTCGCGGCGGCAGCGATTCGATCGCCCGCTGTATGGCCTGCTGCTCCTCCCCTCGCTCGAAGAGTGATGCGGGATTCTGGGAGACATCCCGAATCTCGAGCGGCGGCTCCCCCTCCCGGGCGGGATTGCCGAGGCGAACCGCTTTTATTTGGAAACGTCGCGTTGCCGACGAGAGATGATTCTTGCAGGTATTGACGGCAATGCGGTATATCCACGTTGAAAGGCTCGATTTGAATTTGAAGCTCTTCACGTTGCGATACACCTTGATAAAGGTTTCCTGGGCGCAGTCATTGGCCTCATCGTAATCTCCCAAAAGGCGATAGCAGAGGTTGAATACCATATCCTTGTACCTGATCATCAGGGCGTCGAAGGCGTCACTCTTCTGAAGCTGAACCTCCTCCACAAGTTTTCGGTCACGTTGAATCGACTCTTCCGAACTGTTCGCCCTTCTACTCATTTAGACAGTCCAATCACCCATTGGTTCCAGCGGCAGCAATGTAATAGAGTCCAACCGACGCAGCGTTTTCATATCGGTCATGATCACCCTTCCTGCTGCGCGATATAGCGCTTCACGTCAAACTTCGCGGCACACCCCCGTGCGCTCATGTACCGCACCTTGCCGAAGACGGAACGATCCTTCCACGCCCGGTCATGCAACCCGCCGATGCTCCAGGCGATCCCGGCATACCCGTTGGGATCGCGACCGTCGAGCTCGTACCGGTCGTTCAGATATATCGCAATATGCAGGGCCTCATCGGGCGAGGCGGACCACTCGAGGATCTTCTTCGCCCAGTACATCCGCATGTATCCGTGCATCTTCCCCCGCCTCACCATCTCCCGCTGTGCAGCGTTCCAGAGATCGTCATGTGTCCGGGCGTCCTCAAACTCCTCGAGGGAGTAACGGTACTCCCGTTCGTCATTTCGATGGGCGTTCAGCGATTCCCGTGCCCACCGGGGAAAGCAGTCGACGGTATCATACTGTTCATTGTAGGAGCAGAGGTTGTCCGAGAGCTCCCGCCTGACAATCAGCTCCTCGAGGAACGCGTCGCGGGAGTCCGGCGGTACTTCGGCCTGCTGCACCTCATAGACAACACGCTGCGCCGAGAGATGCCCGAAGTGCAGATAGGGCGAGAGATTCGACTGCCCGTCCTCTTCGGGCCTGTTTCTCGCTGCATCGTAGTCCGGGAGCTTCTCCTTCACGAAGGAACTCAGTGCAGAGCGTGCCGCTTTCTCGCCGGGCCGGAGCCAGCTCACCGTCCCGACCCGAGCATCGGCTCTGATGCTCCCGGCAGGTATCTCCAGGCTGTTTTCACCTGATCCGCGAAATGTATTCGGGTGTTTCATCAGCCGGGGAAACTCGGTGAGATATTCAGGGATCATCGGCGTTATCTTCCTCCGCAGCGTATAGGCGCTGTACTCCTGCTTCGGGGAGGCGATCCAGCAGGGAACGACATTATGCGCATCAACCTCGAAGAGGGGAATGGTCAGCTTCTGTGCGACCGCTTCCCGCCACTGCCGCCTGATGCGGAGCGGATCACAGTCGGTGACAACACACCCGATTTCCCGGTCTCCGGTGAAGCGGAGAATCTCGTCGACCGGAGAGCCGGTCAGCAGGTGAAAGGGAATGCGATACCGCTCGAGCTCGCGCGCCGCCTCCTGCAACCCCTCAATCATGAAACTATACTGCCGCATGGTTGCGCCGAGAAACTCCGGGACGAGGCAGAACACCACCGATAGCGATTCCCCCCGATCGAGGGCACTCTCCTGCGCGAAGAGGAGCGCCCAGTTATCGTGAACCCGCTGCTCCCTGCTCATCCAGTAGAGCACCGGCCCGCCCGCATACTCGCGTCTGTTGCACTTTCTGACCCGATCCTCATTCACCTTCATCTGCGAGCGTTCCTGCGCTGATGTCGACATGCCCGATGAGCAGCATATCCCCGTGTGCTCATGTACCGCACCGTGCCGAAGCCGGGACGCCCCTTCCACGCCCGTTCGTTCAAACCGCCGATGCTCCAGGCGATCTTGGCGGAGCCATTCGGATCGCGACCATCGAGCTCGTCCTTCACTTGCAAAGCACTTTTTCTTGATCCTGCGGGCATAATAGGCTATCCTTATCGTGAAGCGGTGCACCCTCCGGTACGCCGACCGATCTGCTCATCGCGAAACAATCATCACCCCTCGCATCCCTGCGAGGCATGAGCGGGCATACTCCCTCTTCTCCCCGTTCCGGCGAAGGGGAGAAAGGAGCTTCACGGTTCACAGCGTATCGGGGTTATGCCAAAATGTCAAAGCATTTGTTTTTTAATGAAGAGCGGGGAGCATTGAAATGGAAAAGAACAGTGTTTTTCCGAAGCCGGTTGTGGTGATAAGCAGATGTATCGAGTTTGACCGGTGCCGGTATAACGGTGATCGTATATCCGATCCCTTTGTGAGGCGATTGAAGGACTTCGTCGATTTTCAGCCGGTATGTCCCGAGGTTGCCATCGGCCTCGGCGTGCCCCGCCCTCCCGTGCGGATGGTCATTGACCAGGGAAAGAAGATGCTGTATCAGCCCTCGACGGGCCGTGACGTCACCGCCGAAATGGAACAGTTCATTAATGAGTATCTCGGCTCCCTCGGTGCGGTTGACGGCTTTATTCTGAAGTTCGGATCCCCTTCCTGCGGATTGAAAAACGTGAAGGTATACGTCGGCATCGAAAAGGTGACGCGAACCGTCAAGGACAGCGGCTATTTCGGTGGGTCCGTCCAGGAGCGATTTCCCGGCCTGGCAATTGAGGATGAGGGGCGCCTCAAAAATTTTACCATCCGGGAGCACTTCCTGACAAAGATCTTCACCCTGGCGCGATTCCGGGGATTGCAGCAGGGCACCATGCAGCAGCTCGTCGACTTTCACACGAAAAACAAGCTCCTCCTCATGGCATACCATCAGAGCAGAATGCGGAAGCTCGGGAGCATCGTTGCCAATCATGAGAAGCTGGACCGTGAAACGGTCTTTGCCCGCTACGAGGAAATCCTCAGAGAGGCGCTCGAACGGGTACCCCCCTTTACCGCGAACATCAACGTGCTTCTCCACGCCTTCGGGGGATTCAAGGATGTCCTCTCGAAAGAGGAGAAGAAATTCTTTCTCGACAGCATCGAGGAGTACCGCGATGAGCGAATCCCCCTCAGCACCCTCCTTTATATACTGAAAACCTGGTCGCTCCGCTTCGAGAACAGCTATCTCATGGAGCAACACTTCATGGAACCCTACCCCCGCGAGCTCATCGACATAACCGACTCCGGCAAGGGGCGGGACCGTTAATTATAATTACCCTTTCAGTATGTCGACCAGGGCTTCCTGCATGGTGGGATAGCTGAAGAGGAAGCCCGCCCTCCCGAGCTTCTCCGGCACCACCCGCTGCCCCTTCAGGAGAACGCTGCCGAACTCCCCCAGCAGCAACCGGATAGCGAATCCGGGGACGGGCGGCACAAGGGCGGGGCGCCCGACCGTTTCTCTGAGAGTGCGGTAGAGCTCCCGGTTCTGAAGGGGATAGGGACTTGTGCAGTTCACCGGCCCGCTGATATTCTCTTCCAGAAGGAACTCGAAGACCCGTGCGAGGTCCAGCAGGTGAATCCAGGAAAACCACTGCTTCCCGCTGCCGAGATGATTCCCCATGAAGAATTTCGCCGCCCGCGCCATCGGCACGAGGGCGCCCCCCTCTCCCATCACGATGCCGAAGCGGCACAGGACCACCCGCGTTTTCCCCTCGGCCTGAAGCGCTGCGGCTTCCCAGTCGCGGCAGACCTGTGCAAGGAAATCGCTGCCCGGTGCCTCGGTCTCGTCGAGTATCTCGTCTCCGTGAAAGCCGTAGTAGCCCACCGCCGAAGCGCTGAGGAGCGCGCGGGTCTTCCCTCCGGTCAGGGCGTCGGCGAGATGCTTCGTGGTGAGGATGCGGCTCTCATAGATCAATTTCTTCTGTGTTGCAGTCCATCGGGTGAAGATGGAGGCTCCGGCAAGATTGATGATAACATCGTGCCGGCCGGCTTCCTCCTGCCAGCTGCCCGGAAACCTCCCGTCGGCTTCTACTATGGCGATCCCCTCCGGGATAGTGCGGCCCGGGTGAAGGGATCGCTCCATGACGGTAACCGCATGCCTCTTCGACAGGAAATGACTGGCAAGCGTCGAGCCGACAAACCCGGTTCCTCCGGTGATGAATATCTTCATAAATTATTCCTCACAGTGGCTTATTCTTCGCTCCCGTCTCCGATGAGCGGCAGTATTTTTTCAACAGTAAAGAAAACCAGAAAGCGATCCTTCCCCTCATCGTCACGGTACCGGGGCTTCCGTCGCAGCTCCTCTATCAGCGGGCTGTTCTTATCCTCTCTTTCTTTTTTCAGGTACAGCCGCTTCCCGGCCGACTTTCCCCCCTGCTCGATAAAGAGGTAGACAGCATGTGGATTGCTCTCGAGATTTGTATGGGAGAGCCGATCGGCCATGATAAAGGCAGCGCTCCCGTCCTCCATTACGTGCGGCCTCGAATAGAGGGCAGCGTTGACCCTCCCCTCGCCGTCAGCGGTGGCGAGTATGCCCGTTCCCCGCTTCTCCTCGAAATACTCTTTCAGTTCCATTGTTCCACTCCTCGGTATAGGGTTCTCTTTGGACTGACTACGCCCTGTAAGGCTTCACTATATATAAAGCACTGGATCGGACGATTTTCCAGAACAAATGCGAATCTGCATTATCTTTTGCGGGATGTATAATTTCTTGCTTTATGCCACGCACCCGTTACGGTGCGGTGATGATGCCAGAATGAGCACCGATACCGGGTACAACGGGGGACGATATTCATGAACGATCGATATGAATTTCTCAAAGAGGACTATTCGCAGGGTTTTCCCGCCTTCTGCGGTTTTGAGGTGACTGAGGTTGCCGAGGGGAGATTCACGAGCAGGCTCGCCGTCCGCCCGGGACACCGGCAGCAGGATGGATTCGTTCATGCGGGCGTTATCGCCACGATGGCAGATCACACTGCCGGCTACTCGGCCTACACCATCGTCCCGGATACTATTCGCATTCTGACCATCGAGTTCAAGATAAACTACTTCAAACCGGCCGTCGGCGATCTGCTCATCTGCCGATCTCGGGTGGTCAATCGGGGGAGCCGGATAATCGTCGCGGAGTCTGAGATATCTGCGGGATCCGCGGGGCGGAAGAAGCTCGTCTCGAAAGCAACGGTTACCCTCATGCCCGTGCCGCTGAACGATCTGAATCAGGATCGCTCATCAGACGCTTTGCGGGCGTGAAGTTCTTCGAGAAACTCCTACTGCGCCTTCACTCCTTCCGCAATAGCCTCTTCCACCTCGTCGAGAGCGCGATCCTGATAGGCATGGAAGAACCGGTGGCAGAGGTTGTCCCATCTCCCGCAGACCTCGATGGTCTTCTCGTCAAGCTGAAAGAGTGAGGGATAGTTCACCAGCTCATCCATCTCCTCGGCGAATTCCTTCACGATCACCGGATCAACTCCCTGCAAGAGGTTCTCCACGAATTCAGTGGGCGGATACCAATCCCGCACCCGCTGCAGGTCGCGGTGTATCTGGGCGAGGAGGACATTCCGCGGACCCTCCCAGAGCTCGTTCACCGCTGCGTCCCGGTACAGCCGCGGGAGGCACGAGAAGTCCTCGATGACGCCGTGACCGCCGAAGATGGAGAGGGCCATCCGGATTACATCGGGGGTGTCATAGGCGGTGGTAATCTTCTGCAGCATGATGAGCTCCCGAACGTCGAATCGCCTCCTCCGGATATCCTCGGCCTCATCGGTGACAATACCCCCCATCAGGCCTCCGGGAAGCTGCCGCACCAGATCGTAGAGCTTGAAAGCGCCCACGGTTGTGCGTCGTGCAACCCGCTCGAGATGATTGAGCTGACCGACCACCATGGGGAACTGCCCTATCTTCAGCCCGAAGGCATCACGGAGCTCGCTGTACTTTTTCGCCTCCCGAACCGCCCTGACCATGAATGATGCCGATGAGAGGCCAACGGTGAGCCGGGAAAAGGTCAGCACAATGCCGACCACATTGGCAACGCCCCGCTCGAGCGGGCCGGCGGGATAAGCAACCGCGCCGTTGTAGGTGATCTCGGCGGTAGTGAGCTCGCTGGTCCCCGTCTTCCACTTGATCCGATCGATGGTATAGCCGTTGCGTATCTCCTTCTCCTTGTCGCCCGGCAGCCAGGAGGGAACGATGAAGATGGCGACCTTCTCTGAATCCGCTGGCTTTGCCGTGACGACCGCATAATCGGCATGGGTCGCCGAACAGAAGAACTTGGTCCCGTAGAGGCGCCAGGTATCACCCTCCTTGACCGCTTCGAGCAGATTGGCGGGAACATCGGATCCCCCCTGAATCTCCGAGAGGTACTGGGCGCCGATTGCGAAATCGCCGTCAATCCCCTCCTTGCAGTGCCGGAGAATTCGCTTCAGCTCGGGGGAGTCGGCGTACCGTTCGAGCAGCGCGACGAGCCCCTCGGTGCAGGTAACCGGGCAGGCGATGCAGGCCTCGCCGTTCTGATAGATGAGATACATCTTCACGAGCTTCAGCCACGGTGATGTTCGGTCGGAGTAGAGCCCTTCCGAGAAGACCTCTTTCTCCATGATCTCGGTCTCGCGGGGGCGGACTATCCGGTCGATGCGGTGATTGTGCGCATCGTAGTGAACCATATAAGGCCGCTTCTCGGGAGCTGCGATGGCATCGGACATGTCACGCCATCGGAATGAGACCTTCTCGGAGAGGGCCCGCGCCTCACGGTCAATTTCATCAAACTCATCGCCGGTGAAGTGCTTCACCACCTTCTGGAAGAAGGAATCGTCGGCGTAAAAGTCGACACTGTTCCTCCACTGGAGAAATTCATCAAAGGAATAAGGATTATTTCTGTTCGGCAGTGCCATGAGAGCCTCCTGTTCGGATATGGTGGGAATCCTCATCACGATTCTCTCGATCCGGGGATATACTTGTATACTACAAAGGTACCCATCGAACTCCCCTTCGTCAAGAGTTAAATATAATGATGCCCCCGGGGAGAGAAGGAGCGGGACGGAAGTGAGTGAACAGGAATACCCGCGCAGGAGACGGAAAATGGCACTGCCCGCACGAGGAGCATACGTCCGCTTTTAAGTTGACAGAACCTCAGGGGTACAGGGTATACTGCGGTGAGGTGAAAGCGATATGGACTTCTACAAGTATCACGGGCTGGGGAACGATTATATCGTCATCGATCCGAACAAGACCGATCTGGAGCTCACCTCCGAGCGTATCAGGCTCATCTGCCACCGGAACTTCGGTATCGGCTCCGACGGCATACTTCACGGACCGCTCCCCGGCAATGATCTCGCACTGCGCATCTATAACCCAGACGGAACCGAGGCGGAGAAGAGCGGGAACGGCATACGGATCTTCTCGCGCTATCTCGTCGAGGCCGGCTATGTGACCGGGAAAAACTTCCTCCTGCAGACCGCCGGCGGAGTGGTGAAGGTTGCCGTGCTGCGCGATGACGCGAGTCTCATCACCGTGGATATGGGAACGGTCTCCTTTCACAGCGAGGATATCCCGGTGACCGGCGAATCGCGCGAGGTGATCGACGAAGAGCTGAATATTAACGATATCACCCATCGCATCACCTGCCTCACCGTCGGCAACCCGCACTGCGTCATCCCCTGTGATACCGTTTCAGAGGAGTACACCCGGCGTATCGGACCCCTGATCGAAAACCACTCCCACTTCCCCCGCCGCATCAACGTGCAGTTCCTGAAAGTGCTGGACCGGGAGAACATCCGGATTGAGATATGGGAGCGGGGCGCGGGATACACCCTCGCATCGGGCAGCAGCAGCTGTGCAGCAGCAGCCGCGGCACATCGGCTCGGCCTGGTGAACGGCACGGTGCAGGTGCATATGCCGGGAGGTGATATCGGCATTGCAATAGAGGGGAGCCGCGTGCAGATGACCGGAACGGTAAACAGCGTCTGCAGCGGCCGGTTCTCCGAGGAGCTGTGGGCAACGCTCGGAAAATGAACGCAGAACGATTAATGGTTTTGCCGTCAGTGAGAATGAATCGCAGCGGGAGGCCGTATCAGGGTGATGGCAACAACGCTGAACCCGCTCCGGGGAGTTATCATCAATATGCTGCTTGCCCTCATCCTGATGGCGGCAGCGTTTCTGATTAAGAGGAGCAATATCACGATGGGGATGCGGAAGGAGCTCGCGCTGCTCCTGTGGAAAATCCCGGCGCTCCTCTCCCTCTGGTTCCTCTATATACAGGCTATGTATCTTCTGATCGTCCTGCTCGAGATCATGGGGTGCGCTCTCATTTTCTTGGTTATGATCGCTTACACCGGCGCCCTCACCTGTATCGCGGTGAAGTATCTCAGGGGAATCGGCTGGTTCGATGAGTAGCAGCGGACCCCTGATACGAGCGCCCGGCACGAGACCCCGTACAGATGAGTATCGCTATGCTTGAGACCGTTCTCCACTTCTTTATCTTCTATGCCGGCATCCTCGCATTGATGATGTCGCTCGGACAGCTGGTGGAACGGCAGAGGAATGCCGGCAATTATATCATGAGCGCCTTCCTCTGCTGCGTCGGTGTCTATCAGCTCTATCACGGTGCCATGCTCTCGGGGCTCCTCCTCGAGTATCCCCATCTGGGGCTGCTGCACGTTCCCTTTCTCTACTTTGCCGGGCCGCTCCTCTACTTCTACTTCAAGCAGCTGGGAAAGCTCGATTTCCGCTTCAGGAAGGTATATCTCCTTCACTTCGTTCCCGGCCTCCTCCTCATCCTGGCACTCCTCCCCTTCTACGCAAAGAGCGCCGGGGAGAAGCGGCAGTTTCTGCAGTGCTGCCCGGCCCTCGGGAGCAGGATGAGCATGCTGAACGAATACACCGGTATCATCCTCTTCATCATGATCTCCATCACAGTCTACCTGATCCTCTTTCTGAAGGAGAGCACCTATCTCTGGAACAGAAAGTACCTCAGGCTGAAGCGGATTGGATATCTCTCACACCTCATCATCATCACCACCTGCGCCATCATCTTCGTCTACTTTGCCGGCTTCCTCCTCTCCAACATCTTCTCCTTCAGCCGCGACGCCTATCTCACCCTCATCACCGTCATCTCCGTGGCAACCTGTCTGCTCGTCCTCCTCATCTACCTCATGGGGAAGCGCTACCCGGAGTACTTCAGGGAATTCCAGCGCGAGGTGGAGCGAATCCGCTATGAGATATCCCGCATCGAGGGACTTAATGTCGAAGCGGTGCTGCGCCATCTGAACCGGCTGATGGAGGAGGAGAAGGTCTTCTGTGATGAGGACATGACCCTCAACCGGCTCGCCGACGATCTCTCCATCGCTCCCTATCAGCTCTCGCAGATACTGAACGAGAAGCTCGCCAAGAACTTCAACCGCTTCATTAACGAGTACCGGGTGCAGGAGGCCCGCAGGCTCCTCGTTGACGAGTTCGATCGCGCCATCGGCTCCATCGCCTACGCAGTCGGATTCAATTCACTCTCCGTGTTCTACGACTGGTTTCTCAAGGTGACGGGAACCACGCCCGGGAAGTACCGGGAACGGCAGAAGGGGAGAGAGTGATAATACCCTCCGGGAAGAGGCGTACGATTCCGCAGTGCTCCTTTTCGGTACACTGAAAAGTCCCCGCCGCAACAACAAGCGCCATACAAAATCGCCGCAATAAAGACGGGGGGCGCCGCTTCAGGTTACATAAAAGTTCCCGCCGTTTCGGTACACTGAAAGTTTCCAGCCTCAGCACGGCGCTTCCTGAATTATAATTCCGAAATCGCGAGCGCTTTTCTGAATCATAAATCAGGAGGACGCCCCCTTTTACAGGCAGTACCTTATACAGTAGCATGCATCATATCCCACAAGGTACAGACACAACATCCTGTGCTGAAGGAGGTCATATCATGAATCCCATCAAGGACGCCCTCTGCAACGAGATGTACCGGAAGCTCCTCCCCAATTGCGCCGATTACGTTGCGAAGTACGCAAAGGAGAAACCGAACGAGCTGGCAATACTAGAATACAATACCGGTGAAAAGGTCACCTGGAAGCAGTTCAACACGGGAGTTTCAGCCTTTGCGGCAAAGCTCCTCTCCATCGGCCTGCGGAAGGGTGATATTGTCGCAACCTCTCTCCCGCTCCTGAAAGAGCATATCTACCTCATCTATGCCTGCTATCGGACGGGCATCATCATCGCGACCCTCGACCTCCGGCTGAAGGCGAAGGAGATACAGTACTGCATGGACAGGATGCAGCCGAAGGCCTACTTCTTCCTGGGAAAAACGCCGGTTGCCGACTTCAGACCCATGATACGGGAGGTGATGGCAACGGCTTCCTCCATAAAACACTGGGTGCAGTTCCAGAAGGAGGAGGACCTCATCATGAAAGGGGCCGTCGGGGTGACCCGCTTCACCCGCGATATCAAGCGGGTCTTCATCACGAGCCTCCTCACCGGTGCGGTGAAGCGGGCGCGGCGGAAGGTGCAGAAGCGCGACGCCAGTCTGATAATCTTCACAACCGGCTCCACCGGCTCGCCGAAGCCGGCCCTCCTCTGCCACGAGGGAATTCTCACCCAGAATATCGGCCTTGCGGTCGGCTTCGAGATAAGCGAAAAGGACCGCTTCCTGGTCAACCTCCCGCCCTCGCATGTCGGCTGCATCACCGAGCAGTTGCAGACCACCATCTTCGGCGGGGCAACTTCAATCATCCTCCACATCTTCGATCCGAAGCTGACCCTGGAGGCAATTCAGAAGGAGCGGGTGACCTGCATCGGGCAGATACCGGCGCTCTTCAATATGGAGTGGCGACTGCCGGACTACAAGGGATACGACCTCTCCTCCCTCCGTCTGGTGATATACGGCGGGCAGGCGGTGTCGAGGGAGTTCCTCCTCAGGATGAAGGAGATGGCACCGAATATCGGAACGGGGGACGGCCTGACGGAGACCTCCGGGTTCTGCACCTATACCAATATCAATGCCACGGTAGACGAGATAGCCGAGGGGATCGGGTATGATATGCCCCTCTGCCCCATCAGCATACGGGAGAAGATGAATCCCGACGGAACCGCCGGGAGGGAGAAACCGGCCGGCGAGATCGGGGATATCTGCTTCTCCGGCCCGCAGCTCTTCCTCGGGTATCTCAACGATCCCGAGAACACGGCGAAAACCATTTCCAGAGACGGATTCTGCTACACCGGCGATCTCGGCTCCTACGACGAAAAGGGGCTGCACTTCGCCGGCCGATCCAAGCTCGTCATAAAACCGAAGGGGTATCAGGTATTCCCAGAGGATATAGAGAAGCACATCAGCACGAAGCTGAAGGACACGGTGAACATGGTCGGCGTTGTCGGCGCGGAGCATGAGATTTTCAGCGAGGGCATAATGGCCTTCGTCGAGGCGAAAGAGGGAGCGAACGTGACGCCGGAAGAGGTAATGGCAGCCTGCGAGGACATCTCATCATATTCGAGGCCGTCACATGTTGAAATTCTGAAGAGCGGAGAGCTGCCGCTGAATCGGGTTGCGAAGACTGACTACATGGTGCTGAAAGAGCGGGCGAAGGAGCTTATCCCGGAGCTCAGGGCTGCGGGAAAGTGGGATCAGGGATGATATGATGTGCTTCAGCGGAGGGGGGCGCTCCGTAAGGGGCGCCCCCTGCCATATCATCAAACTCACAGTGTGCTCAGCGCTATCCTGATCACGTCAATGAGAATTGCTACGGCCATATAGGGAATTGCATGGTCAAGATTCATCGCACCTCTCCTCCCCCTCCATTAAACGGGAACCCCCTTTCATTTAAATCTGAAGTTCCCCCTGGCCAGCTTTTATAGAACATCCCGTGCATGCTGGCATGCGCGACATCGTGTTGCCGTGGGTGAAATAGCCGATAAGAGGAAGCTCACTGATTGAGACCCCGGCAGCACCTGCGGGGTTCCCTTTTTTCGTACCGTTATTCTTACGGGTCAATCTCCACTATCGGTTAACCTTTGCATCGTTTTTTCCGTCGTCTTTCCTCAGAATCTTAAATTTCATATCTGTGAATGCCTGTTCTTCACGCATTTAGCGATAAGAGAAGAGCTCTTTATCTTCACCGCTATTTAAAACGCAGAAACGGCATTTTTATTGCCTGAAGTGGCGAATGGTGTTCATTATTGTAATCCTTTATTTTTTAGGGAAACGCTTCTCTCGGAAATGCTTTAATAGAAAAATAATAAAAAAATTGTTGACACTGTTATTGCAAAAGTTAGCCTAACCTAATTATATTAGTTATTGTAATATTTTTGCCGAAACCCCCTCCGTCGATTCGGAGGAGGCCGGTAATCGCAATTACTGTATTTCTATTTAAATACTATCGAAGTCCGGTCGACGGCTCACGATGAGATTACCGAAGAATTCACATAAACGAAGAATGACAGTCCTCATTCTGTGTGTTTCATTCCTCACCCTCTTTCTCCCGAAAGAGGTCTTCGACCCGCATATCGGCATCGACCTCGATATATTCTGCAAGTCGCTCTATGCCATCAGTGATGGTGTAGCAATACCATTCTTTTTAAATGAGATCTCCGTTTCCATTTATGCGTATTTTGTTTTCGCCAATACACTTCTCTTGCACCTTGTTGTAAAAGCGAATGCCATCCGCGCCCCTCCAGTCTTCTTCTCCTAAA
This sequence comes from uncultured Leptospirales bacterium, assembly GCA_964652955.1. Taxonomy (GTDB): domain Bacteria; phylum Spirochaetota; class UBA4802; order UBA4802; family JAKQUI01; genus CAZZCF01. The sequence goes on along the minus strand of CAZZCF010000002.1, from coordinate 8,712 downwards.
CGCACCATCTCGGTGTTTCTTTGTTTCACGCCACTGTTAGTACAGATGTGCTTGATCCTGTTGAATTCGCGAAGCTGGAGCGGTTTTCACAATCTCTCTTCACAGGATCAGAGTATAAAAACTGGAGGACTTTAATCATGAAAGAATTTATACATAACGGCGGGCCGGTTATGGTGTTCATTATCGCCTGCGCCCTGGTTGGAATTGCGATAATAGTCGAGCGACTCATCTACTTCTATCTGACCGGCGCCAACTATGAGAAATTCAAAGAAATGCTCCTGGAGCGGATGCGTTCAAGCAATCTCGGCATGGTGAGCTGTATGATAAGCCCCAGCGGAAGCGGCTCACCGGTAAGGCGGTTTTTTCAGTGGATGAACTGCCAGCGCTGGAACCGAAGCCCCTACGTCAAGATGGCAACCACGTATGTGAAAAACATCGGCAAGGGTCACCGCAGCAGGGAGGAAGCGCTGAAGAGGATCGGTTCCGAGGAGATTGAGCGGATGGAGCGGAACTTCAAGGCGCTCTCCGCAATCAGCCACGTTGCGCCGCTCCTCGGCCTTCTCGGCACGGTAACCGGTATCATCACCGCCTTCAGCGTCATCTCAGAGCTGGGAGGACAGGTGGATGTATCGGCGCTCGCCGGCGGAATCTGGGAGGCCATGCTCACCACTGCGGCCGGCCTGTCGGTGGCCATTCCCACACAGCTCGCCTATCTCTACTTCGAGAAGGTGGTTTCGGCGCGGGTAAACAGGATGAGCTACACCGTCACCCACCTCAACGAGGCCCTCTTCAGCAGCGCAGCAGAAGAGGGAAAGGACGAGGAGCATCTTCCCGAGGAAGGGTCGATGCACATCCGGCGCGATGCCGGCAGTGAAACAATTGCCGGAAAAGAGGTGGGATAAATGGATTTTATCAGGACCAGAAAAGAGGAGCCGCACATCGAGATCACGCCGCTGGTCGATATCATCTTCCTGCTTCTCATCTTCTTCATGCTCAGCTCCAATTTTATCAAACCGATGATACAGATGGAGCTCCCGAAAGCGATGTCGGAGGAGAAGCTGGAGAAAGTCGATCTGGTGGTGACGGTCGATCGAAAGGGAAGCATGTACGTTAACAAGGAGCCCGTGCACCTGGAAGATCTCAGGACAGTGCTCGAAGAGCGAATGGCGAAGCTGGGGAAGTACGATATTATCTTCAGGGGAGATAAATCCATCGGTTACGATACCTTTGTGCACGTCCTCGACACCGCGAAGCTCGCCGGGGCGGTGAGTTTCTCCGTCGAGCATGAGAAGGTGCAATAGTGCATCCCGTGAACGAGCGAACCTCACCTGCGATGAGGAATGCGGCGATGAATGTATTATCGAAGATATATCGCTTCGTTGAGGAGGGAAAGCTCCTCCTGCCGATACAGGGTCTCGTTCTCCTCGTGGTTGCTCTCGCTTTTGTGTTCTCCGATATCGAGATTTCAGAGAAGGAGAGCACAACCGTTTACCGGAAGGAGGAGCAGCGATACCATGTCAGGAAGGTATCTCACATTCCGAAAGAGCTGGAAGATGAAGAAGCGGAGAAAATTGCCGTTGATGACGAACACATCTCGGTTCATGATATCAGAAATCGGTATTTCTCATATGTCGTATCGAGGATCGAGCGCTGCAAAGATTATCCGATATCCGAACAGAAGAAAGGACATGAGAGCTCGGTGCTGCTCGAGATATTCATCGCAAGGAACGGTGCCGTGCAGAAGGTTCGGATTCTCAGACAGGCTCGCTATGAAGCGCTCACCAGAGCCGCAATAAGCACGGTGAGAAGGGCGCTTCCGTTCCAGGCCTTCCCCGGGCAACTGCCCGATGAAATGATGATCATCAAGCTTGAGATACGATTCACGCTCAACTGATCAGGCGGGGAGAAACCGCAGACATAATCGATATCTCCGGCATGATGTCCGGAGATTGATTGAGGAATAATGATTACCATTCGAAGAAAGAGCTTTCTCGCAACAGCCGTTATCGTTGTCTCGGCGATGACCTTTGCATTGCCGCGGGAATTCTTCGATCCTCACCTCGGTGTTGACGTTGATATCTTCTGCAAGTCTCTCTACGCAATCGGAACCGAGGCGGAGATGCCGGTTGCCCTCGTCGCGGCTTTTGAGAGACAGATCCTCGGATTGCTCATATATGATGAAATCTTCCTTACCGAAGAGACATATCGCAACACGCCGGTTCGGGGGCCGCCTTTTCTAATACGCTGACGTTTATATTCGCAAACTCATTTTTACAGTTTTTTTTACGAAATCATAAGGAGGTACTTTATGAGGAGTGCTATAAGAATTGTTGTGTCCTTAGTGTGCACGCTTGCCCTTATCGCAAGCAACGGCATCGCTCAGGAATTTGAAGTCGAGATTGAGAAGGAGAAAAAAGAGGACAAAGAAAAGCAGGTTAAGGAAGCCAGGATTGTCGTAACCGGAACCAGGACGAAGAAGCGGCTGAAAGATGTTGTTGTCCGAACCGAGCTGGTCACCAAGGAGGATATTGAGAACAGCGGGGCGAAGAACATGTTCGAGGTTCTCGACAAGGGTCTCATCCCCGGGGTAACGGTCAACACCTCCTGTACCAACTGTAATTTTTCCGAGGTGCGGATGCAGGGACTGGAGGGCGGATATACGCTCATGCTCTTCGACGGATTGCCCATCTTCAGCTCGCTCGCAGGGGTTTACGGGCTCAGGCAGATTCATCCTGCCAATATCGACCGCATCGAGGTGGTGAAGGGAGCCGCTTCAGCCCTGTACGGAAGCTCCGCTCTCGGCGGGGTGATAAACATCATTACCAGAGAGCCCGAGGCTGATAAGCCGATACTCTCCGCGTCCTATAAGCGCGGCGTGTACGAGGCCGAGAATACGGCCTTCTCATGGGATGCGGACGGCACCGCAGGCATACGGCAGGGCGATGTGGCGATTATCGTTACCGGCAGCAAGCATCACAACGATTACGTGCTCACCAACGATGACGAGTACACCGACATGGTCGAGCAGGACAGCCAGACGCTGTCGGCAAAGACGCATATCTATTTCCTGAACGATTCACACCGGCTCACCTTTACGGGAAGAAGCATCTATGAGTTCAGAAGGGGGGGATACACCGGACAGCGATCGAGAATGATCGATCACGATGAAGATCCGGGCACACCCGATATCGAGATATTCTACAAAGCGATAGACGATCCCCTCGACGCTGATGCCGAGCATATCAGAACCGACCGGTGGGAGTACGGTGTCGGATATCGCGCAATCTTCCCCGCCGGCAACAGTCTCGGTATCAACTACCTGCAATCCCGGCACATGCGGGATGCCACCAATGCCGAGCGGGCATTCTATTCGGAAGAGGATATCAGCATTGTCGATCTCGTCTATTCCCATACGCTCTTCGGCTTTAATACGATAACCCTCGGGGGAAACTGGAAGTCCGAGGATCTCGCGCAGATAATCAACTATCAGAAGGATGAAGATAAGAAGTCGAAGATCGCGGCTGGATTCATCCAGGATGAGATCAAGATATTGAAGATTGCCGAGATCGTCGTCGGGGTACGCTACGATGATGTTTATGACAGTAACCTTTACGAGGATAGCGCATGGAGCCCGAGAACTTCCGTCAAGCTCAATTTGACAGAGGATCTGAGCATCAGGGCCTCATGGGGGATGGGATTCAAGGTCCCGGGTCTTTTCGCAGAAGATCTGCATCTCTGCTCGGCGGCACCGCAGGTAAATGTTCCGGATGATCTCAAGTCGGAGAAATCTCAGAGCTATACCGGAAGCATTGCCTATGTGACCGATGTGTTCAATATCGATGTGACGGTTTTCCGCACCACCATTAGAGATAAGATCAACCTTGAGTTTGACGATCCCCCTGCGGGCTATGATGCCTCCTTTCGAAATGTGGGTGATGCCGCCACACAGGGTGTTGAAACAAACGTATCTGTCCGACTGCTGAAGCCGCTGCGGATCTTCGGAAGCTACACCTATACGTTAGCTGAATACGATACCAAGCGCGGCAATCCCGCCGATCCGAATTATGATAACAGCGACAATATACTCAGAACACCGGAGCAAACGGCGCGTTTTGGATTCGAGCTGACCGAAAAGCAGTATACCGGTATCAGCCTCTTCGCAAGCGGTCGCTACACCGGCAGGCAGTATGCTGAACGGGTTATGGTTGCGGACGGGAACACCTATATCGATCATACGGATGGCTATTTCGTGTACGACGCGAAGGTGCAGTGGGATATAGACTACGGCGAATGGATCTTCTCCGCATTCTTCGGCGTCGACAATATCACCAACGAGACACAGGAGCGAATATACAGTGCCGAAGATGAAGAATCCGCGGCGTATATCTACGCGCCGTTAACGGGTCGCTACATATACGGCGGAGCAAAGATGAGCCTCTAATCGCTCGCCTGCTATAATTACGTTCAGCCGATAGTCCTCCACACTATTCTATCCGCTCTCCTTCGGGAGGGCGGATTTTTTTCACAGATGGATCAGCAGCAGGGGCTCCTGGCGGCCGGGCAGTTGTTGTCGAACCCGATGATCTCCTCATCCTGCAACCGGCTTGCCATCGTGAAGGATTGTCTATACAAGGTTTTTTATATGGAACGACCGGCACCCGGCTCTGTTGTTACTGATATAAGTGGGCTTCAAAAAACTATTAATATGATATCCCACCGGCCAGCGTTTTTTTGCACATCCTGTGAACGCTGGCTTGGCGACGTCGTGTCGCTGTTTGCACAAAGCATAAAACCGGTATTTACAATTTGTTGATCAATGTAAATACCGGTTTTAGCGGTTCCCTTTTCTCACTGCTTGGAAATCACCGGCTCGTCAACAATACGTATGTTCTGTATCCAGTACTGTTTTACCCGATGATCCTCAGAATTCAACTGTGTGTGTTTGTTGAAAAAGAAATCAACAGTCGCTTTGCTTCCGCTTACGGATCGTATCAGATTGAGCTCCCATCGGGCAGCACGCAGCTCCGATATATTTGCACCGGACTCGGGATTGAAGAAATTGCACAGGACCACCATGCCCTTTTTAAGCTCCTCCCTGTTGGCAGGGTGTGTTTCAAGTATTACCTTTCGGGTCAGCTTCAATCCTTCATCGGCAGGTCTGAAAAACTGAACGGTATACGGTTCACCCTCTTTCTGCGGTTTTTTCTGGAGAACGGCGATACCGTATTGTGTCGCACTGAAATGTTGCGGTTGATCATCCATGTAACCTGCAAATACTTCATCGGGCTTCATATAATCTTCGGTTTTAATGGCAATTCGGTCTGAAGGTGAAGAGCTCGAACAGCTCAACAGCAGTGCTGCAACGATTGTTGGTATTAACACATGAAACGTCTTGGGAAAGTACATACATCCTCCTTAATAAATATTAATTGCTCATAATAAATATAAATAAAAATCAATAAAATGTAAAGACTTTTTTTTATGATAAAAATAATTGATACCGTACAGTTGCGATCGCAACGAGTTGCGAGCGAAACATGCCGCCTGCCCGCCGCATCAGATTTCCTTATTCAAATTTAAATTTCATTTGACATATTGCTCTTTTACTCTATACATATCGATTGGCGCATAAGGGAACAAGGATAACCGCGGAAAGCGGTTTTTTCTGTGGATGAAACCCTCATTATTTTCTTAAAAAAAACGAACGGGTGAGGTTATGAAGAAGGACAGGATCACGCGACGAGAATACTTTAAACGTAGTGCTCTGGCTGCAGCGGGGGGAATGGCGTTGACCGGTTGCGGTTTATTTCGTTCAACCCCCTCGGGAGTGGATGAAAGCTCAAATGACCCCGACCAGCGGAATACGCTGTTCCACAGCCTGCCGACCTGCGAGCCCGGAGAGAAGCTGGGTAAAAACGAGATGCGCATCACCTTTATGGGCACCTCCTGTCTGCCGCGGCTCTCACAGCAGGGCAACAGCGTTTACGTCGAAGTGGGCTGGGACAGCGACAAGGATGAGCCGCTCGATTATGCCATGTTCGACTGCGGTTTCGGCGTCCTTGCCAATTACATCGCCATGGACATTCCCTACAGCCGCATGAACAAGATCTTCCTGTCGCATCTTCATGCCGACCACATGAGCGAGCTTTCCGGTATCTATTGCTTTGGCGAGTCGATCGATCGCAGGTTCCCCCTGTACGTCTGGGGGCCGACCGCCTCCGGCGTGCCCGATCCGGTCACGGGTCAGATACATGAAGACGGGACGAGAGCGACCATGGAGCACTTTCGGGAGGTATGGCGCTGGCATACGGAATCTTTCAGCTTCACGTTCAACAGTTATAGAGACTACAAGCGGCCGTCGAGGAGGAGCTGGGGGACGCCGGTCGATCTGATTCCTGTCGGGCCGAAATATCTGACCGATGCGAGCGGGAATCCAATCGGGAAGCAGTATGCGGATCCGCCGAACGACGCCTATGCCCTGGTGCCCATCGAGCTGGATTGGCAGAAGGTTGGCGGCGTCGCCTATCACAACAAGTCGACCGGGCTCAAGATCACCCACTTCCCGGCCATCCACTGCCGGCGCGGCTCCATGAGCTACAAGGTGGAGTGGACGCCGCCCGGCGGATCCAGGACCCTCTCCATGGTCTACAGCGGCGACACCAAACCCAATAGTTTGATGATAGAGCAGTCGAAAGGAGTTGATGTCCTCATCCACGAGATGGTGGTGCCGCCGGAAGTCTGGGCCAGGAAGATCGCGCGCCTTCCCGGCTTGATCCCGATTCCGAAGCTTATCATCGATTATGTCAAAGATGTACAGAACAGCTCGCACACCACGCAGGGCGCGTTCGGCTACCTGCTCAGCCGGATGAAACCCCGGCCGCGGCTGACAATCGCGACGCACTTTCAGGCACAGGATGATACCATCGAGTCGGCGCGGGAGAGCCTTGACCGTTACAGGATTCCGCGGGAGGCCTACACCTTTGCTTCGGATTTCATGGTGTTCAAGGTGACGCAGGATGAAATCAAGCAGCAGCGTGCGGTCGTTTCACGATACGCCTTCGCCGCGCCATTCAAGCGCTACCCGGAACCGTACAGCACACCCAAGTACCACAAGCGCGACGGGACGGGGGACCCGAATGCGCAGATTGACAATGCCAACTGGATTGCGTATGGCCCCAAAACGTACAGCGAGGACGGCTACTGATTTATGGCGCCGGCGCCTGACGCGAGGGGCGGCATGATGGTTTTATAGAGGACCTTCCCGAGTGTGTTATTAATAACATACTCGGGAAGTGTTCAATTATCTTTCTTGTGCTGATGCTCCGGGCCATTATGATCTGTATTGCGCTGAAACCCTATCGTTTTAACTCTCCTCGAATCATCCCGCAGCAGCTGCTTTATCACCTCGAATACTATCCTGAAATGCTCATCGTATTTCTTTTCAATCTCCTCTATTTTTCTTCTGAGCTCTTCATGAGTTGAAAGAAATTTGCGGAGCTCTGTGAATGCTCTCATTATCTGTATATTAACCTTTATTGCCCTTTTACTGTTCAGCACACTTGAAAGCATGGCTACTCCCAATTCCGTAAAAGCCATTGGTTGATATCTCAAGCCCATCTTGTCACCATTGGAGGTGCCAAATTGGCATCTCCAATCTTCAAGCTCCTCCTTTGTCAATTCAAACATAAAATCATCTGGGAATCTTCCAATATTTCGCCTTACCTGTCTTTTGAGCTGCGAGGTCTCAACATTATAAAGCTCCGCAAGATCTCTGTCGAGCATCACCTTAACGCTTCTGATCAAATATATTTTACTCAATATCAGCTCAACGGGAATAATCTCTGACATCCTCTCTCCTCAATTCAAAATAGCCTCTCACTATGGTAAACGACTGGGATGGGATTGATGATAAAATTTTTTTGATGATATGTACGCCTGCTCGATGTATATGATGATACTATCCTTCAGAAATGCTCTGGGCCATTTCAAATTCCTCGATCGCTTTATAGTATGATATTACCTTCTGAAATGCTCCGGGCCGTCACCCCAGTCGCGGGCTGCTGACATATTATGTCATTGCGAGGAACGCCAGTGACGAAGCAATCTCTATTCATAAACGGGCAGAATGTCAATATAATAATAAAATAATAAACTCAAACTGGAAATAAATAGATATCGCTTGGCGGCTCCGGCGGCGTCGAGCGACACGGACGTCGCGAATGCCGTGATAACAGGATGTTAAAGAACGGCCTGGCCGCCTGCTCGCCGAGGATTCTTAAAATGTCCCAGCGGGTTGTGTGAGGATAACACCTCTATATTATGTTCCAGAATCTTTATCTGGCTTTTTTGGCAGTGCGATAAAATTCAATGGAGGAAGGATCAATGTTTTTGGAAGGCCGGCTTTGAGCATCCTTCCATGAATTTCCTCTCGGATATATGGATACACAATGGACGCCGCGTTATTTTCAGCGAACTGCTTTATATCCATGTTGCTTTCATCGGTGACTGAAAAGATCCCGACACATTTAACTTTTACGTAGACTGGATCCTGTTCAGTATTAATCTCAGCTGTTACTTCACTAAAGAGCTTTCTGTTCTCATCAGTAATGGAATTCTTCACGGCAAGATTGAATCGATATTCCAGATTCTCAGGTACTTCAGGCACTCGTCTGAATATTGACAGCCCTCTGTGTATATCTCTTTCCAAGTACA
>CAZZCF010000001.1:0-95317 GCA_964652955.1 uncultured Leptospirales bacterium | reverse complement strand
AATGGACTGATAGCGAAAGTGACCAGTGCAACAATTAATGAAGCAGAAAAAATTATGCTTATTGGCACAGACAAAGGGGATACTATAACAAGACCAATATCAGACGAAGAATTAACTGATTATAAGAATCATCCGGATGCTTTTTTCGGTACGATATATAGACAGGGTAAAAGAAATGATGATGTTTATGAATCTTTCGAACATATGGTTTCGACATACATGTCATACCCTAAGAGCCATATAATTAAACAAATGGCAAATTGGGTAAATGCAGACGGATTAAACAAATTAAGCCATGAAGATTTGGTTCTTGAATATTGTGAAAGAGTATTTGCTGGACTTGCCACGAAAAAGAGGACACGAAGCTAAACATTTATTTCGATATGACCAAGATAAACCTTCGCAAAAAACCGTAACTTACATAGCTATGGTAAGTTCGCCACGGAAAAAGCGATGAATTACACCAGCTCTTTCAACTCATCAACAGTAATACCAGCTTTCTTAATTATATTGTTGAGGGTGCCCTTCTTGATCTCTTTATGTAACGGCACAATGATCGAGATGTTCTTTTCCAGATTATGCATGAATATATGGCTTCCTCTCTGATGATCAACAATGTAACCTAATCTCCGCAACGCTTTTACGACCTGCTTGCCGGAAAACGTTTTACTCAAAGGGAAACCTCTACTTCTTTGAGAATGACCTTAGTCCCCGTCTTTATCTGATTCAGCTTTTCAAGGCCCTCAAGGTAGCACCGTATCGCTTCCTTGGCATTTTCGACTGCCTCCTCCTCCGTTTCTCCCTGGGTAAAACAACCGTCCAGTGCCGGCACGACAACGTTAAAGCCGCCCTCTTCCGCCGGTTCAAGTACAATGTTGAATTTCATTCTTGGCACTCCTCTTCTTCTCAGGCTAATTATTGAGCTATAGTGCTTCCCTGCATACTTAAAAATATAAAACCGGAATCATTTTGTAAAGAATTTTAGTATTTACACTCTCCTCTCCCTTCTCCTTATCCAAAATCCATGGGAAAGGAGGTGAGGTCACCCTGACAGAAAATGTAGCAACAAACAGCGCCGGAGCATTTCGATATCCTCGGCGAGCATTTGCAGTACTTAAGGAACAGCTCGTTCTATTTCACAAATACCTTTCACCGCAGGAAGCCAAACAGGATGTTTGGCCGGCGAGGATGACGCAGGAGGCGTCTCCCGCAGCCCGAGGAAAGGGTAAAGAGTTGCAAATTAAAACAGAAGCGACCAACACGATGTTGGCCTCGGATATACGCACATCCATGTGCATCCTCGGCATTAGAACTTCCCTGTTCGTCAGAGTGCAGGCATAGACACGGATGGCGAGAGCCTGCCCGGTCGCGGCGCATGAGCGACCAGCCTCCACGGCGACTGAGTGGCGACTTTTTCTTTGGCTCCTTTCTTTTTTGTCGGTAAAAAAGAAAGGAGCAATACCCCAGTTTACCAAACTGGATCGTTCCCTCTTTCACAAAGAGGATCCTTTATCTCTCCTTCCCCTGCTCTCTGTATTCATCGAGCTTCTCCTTCAATTCGGGCACCGCATATTTCGGAAGATTCGTCTCGGTAACGATTGTCCACACGACGGAACCGGTTTCCACATCTATGAGCCTTGAAGTGCATGTCCAGGCGCCCGCTCGCCCCGCAGCAGTGCCGAAAACCATTCCCTGAACTCCCAGTATCTTTCCGACCTTGCTTGTCGTTTTCGGATGTACCAGACCGGTCATCTGCAATTCGAGCTCCTCGATAACCGCTTTCAGCCGGGTACGCTCTATAACATCATAGCCGATCTTCATCAATTCAGCACTATACATGTCCGCCAGGGTCTCCCCCCCGTGTTTCCCTCCGGTCCTGCCGAATCCCCGGTAGGCAGAAACGTCATAGGGAACAACTGCAATACGCTTGTACTTGCTCTGATCCACATTCTTATTTAACGATATGTGAATAGGCCCGGTGTTCATCCTTTCGATAAGCGAAAGGCACGATATACTGCAGAACCACACCATGGATACAGCCAATAGAATTAATCTCCTTTTCATCTCATCTCCTTTCCGGTTACTATTCGTTCTCTTCCACATTTCAGTTTCCAGGTTTCACCGGCAGCCACCGGCAAAAGAAATCACTTCGGTGAAATCTCGTATTGCATCTCCTGGTTTAAGAATTTGATATTCAGGACGAGTGGCAACTCATCCACTGAAAAATTTTCAGAGGTGATCGGCTTTTTTGCTATTATGATCCATTCATCGCCCAGTACGGTATCCGAATACATCTTCTCAAAATATATAACTCTGCCAATCTGGCTTCTCCCCTTTGCATCAATCATCGAGAACCTGAAACCGCTCTTTTTTACATCCACCACATTCAAATGGCGTATTTCAAATAAAAAAAACTGGTTCTCCCGATACTGCAAGGCCTGTAGCCTGTCGGATGATTTATCATCATCGGCAAGCTGTGACTGCCTGTCGACAGCTTTGATATAATTGATGTACGATTCACTCGCCGGCAGTACCAGTATGGTATAGCTGCCGAGTTTCTTTTCCAGATATGCTCTGTCTACACTGTTAATTGTTTTCTTCATGCTTATGGAGCTGCAACCGGTGACCAGAATTATTAAAACAAAAGTAAGATATTTTTTTTGCATTATTTTCCCCAAAAAAATCAGTTTGTCCAAATCATCGGTATTCTCGATCAACAGTATGTTGTTCTAATCATACTGTCAATAATATTGCTTTTCAGGTGATTCGCAGGGATAACACCGGCGGTGGTCTGCACCGAATACCGCAACGGACGGGTGTGAGTTCATCAGTTCACCATTTGCGGAAATATTATTGAAGCAACACATAAACAGCATATAATTAATACCGTCATCAAACTTGAAAAATCACATGACGGCGAAAGATAAAATAAAAGCAATAATCGATGCGCAGCCCGATGATGCTTCATGCGATGAGATTGTAAGAGAACGGGCGTTCGAGCGGATGGTGGAAAAGGGTCTCGAAGAGTCAAGAAAAGTCCGGTTCATTTCAAATGAAGAGATAAAGCATCGCATAGGTTATTCTGTGCTCGGTACATCCGTGCATGGCTCTGCATGATAGGGAGCGTGAGGACTTCTACAGCCGCTGTATCAGATACAGGTACACCGGCAGCCGCAGCGCATTCTTGATACCGATAAATTTCTTCTGAAGCTCAACATTCGATTCTCCGGTATTAAAGGGGGAGATGAGCGGCGAGAGGTATATGCCTCCCTTGCCGGATGCGCGCCCGTCGAGCTGCTCGTTCAGGCGAAGTATCGAGGGGGTATGCCCTTCGGGCAGGTCATCGGAGAAGACAAAATTCGCGGTCATCTCAATCCGGTCGAAGCGCCGGTTTATATCGAGCATTTTCGCAAAGGCGTCACGTATCTCATTCACCGTGAGGGGCTTGCCCAGGTAGTCGAGGGTCTCATCGTCCAGGGATTCGAATCCGAGGTTGATATAGGTGTAGCAGGGGCTCCCGTTCAGATAACGAAAGAGATCATCCCCCGCACGCATAAAGGAGTCAACGCTCCCGAAGAGAAAGAGATTGCATCCCCGCAGAGAGGAGTTCGCAAAATCAAAAGCTTCATAAGCCCGCTCAAGAGAATAGGCAATGAGATCCTCGCCCGCATTGAGCGCATCGTTCTGCCCGAGTAAGATGGAGTTGTAATTGCTTATATCCGATCCGTAGAAATCTTTCAGGGATTCGATCTGCTCGTCAATGTCCTCACGGCTGCGCGGCGCAAACTCCTTCCCGTCCTTTATCATGCAGAAATCGCAGTTGTAGAGACAGCCATCGGCGATAACAATCGGAATAACATCGTAATCAACATGCCGCGTGTCGGGCGGCAGAACTCTCACCGGCCCGCCGATACTATCGTGAAAGCGTTCGGCCTTCGCCGCAAGGGTGCCCCTCCTGTTTCCCATGACGAGATCGAGAAAATCGGAAACGGGCGGTTCAAGATCATCCCGCGGGAGCGCAGCGAGACCCTGCGCCAGCTCATCAACCGATTCAATGGCACGCTCGACCGACGCATTCTCGAAGGGGCGGTAGGCGAATATCGAATTGGAGTGATATACAAAGCAGGGAAGATAGTACTCGCCGATAAAGCTGAAGAGGCCGGTATAGACGCCGGGCGTATAGTAGACCCAGTCATTCCCCGCCGTCCGCTTGAGCCACTCGTCGCGCGGCCAGGCGCTGCCCCTCCCCTGCACAAAACGGATCTCCCCTTTCAGATTAAACTGATAGAGATACTCAGGCGTCTCAATCTCCGAATAGACGCCGAACCGTGCGGGATAGCTCACCTTTGCGTACCTCTTCGCGCCCGTCTTGTTGAGGACAATCCGGAGATTCTCTCCCTTAATTTCTGTCATTGATACTTGCATAATCGTTACAGCGCGTCATGGAGCCGGCCGGCGAATCGGGAGCTTCAGCCATCCTACTTGTATGCACTGAAATCGACACCGCGTTCCTTCCCGCGCTCCTCGAGCCATTCCCGCTCGTCCTGCGGCGGCTTCACGATCTGATCCGCCTCTTTCCGGACAAGAGTAATTGCCCCGGACGGACAGGTGGAGACGCAGAGACCGCAGCCGATGCATTTCTCGGGTATGACCCGGTAGGTGTTATCACCCTCCTCGATGGCGGCAACCTGGCATCGCTCATCGGCACAGATGCCGCAGGCGGTGCACTGCTCCGGATCGATAACGGCATAGTAGCTCGTATTTAAAAACTCCGCGCCGAATTTTCTGACCGTTTTTAAAATCAGGCAGCAGCAGCCGCAGCAGTTGCACACGAACCAGTGACCGCTCTCGACATTGGTGGTCATGTGCACGAGGGCGGCATCCTCCGCCATTCGGATGATACCGTAGGCTTCCTCCTTGCTGATCGGCCGCACCCAGGCGTGATCCTCGAAGGCCCCTTCGTCCTCGCTGAAGTACATGCAGACCTCCTGCGGCCGGTCGCAGGGCTTGCCCAGCAGCCCCCGCTCCTTTTTGCAGATGCACTGGGTGACGCCGTGGGATCTGCTCCTCTCGATGATAGTGGAAACCTGCTGATAGAGTATCGGCGTATGCTTCCTCGGAACTTCCTCCTCAATGGGGATAACCTGCATGACGTGCGGTTTACCGAAGAAGAGGGGGGCCCCCACATGCAGATTGTACTCCTTGCTCAGCCGTGCAAACTCCTCATCCATCCGCTTCACCTGGAACTCGTAGATGCCGATTACCCAGGGAATCATCTTGAATTTCCTGATCCCTCCTGCAAGCGTGCGCACAACCTGTCCCTTCTCCCACATCGTGGTGAGCAGCTCCTCGAGCCCCTCGGAGGATCGCCCGGTTCGCTCCGCAATTTCATCCGCCGATTCGGGCGTCAACCTCAGATCGCAGAAGAGCTCCGCCTCTTCGGGAGTGAAGACCTTTTTGAGGAGCTGTATCTCGATGCCGCTCTCCGTAGCCGGGAAGCCGTTGGGCAGCGTATCGAGCACTTTTGCGAGCTTACGATATATATCGCTCATGTAATATATTCCTCCACTCAGGAGCTATTCGTGAAATAATAACAACCGGGCAGCGCCGGGATAAAAAAGGAAAAGAATCAGACAAAATGACAGGATTACCTGATCAGGTAGCTTTTTTTACCATTATCCTGTTAATCTGTCACACTTCTCACAGTTCACCGGAAATAACAGTTCTCCGATTAATATAGTACTAACCGATGGAATTCGATTATCAACTCTACCGGCGATACTCATACATCCCAGAAAATAGCAGCGGGGATTATATCGTCAAGAGATTATTTGAGGTGATATATGCAGCGCGGACGGCAAGCGAGCCGGGTTTCGAGACCTTTATCGTCGATGACGCCTGTGCCGCCTGGAGCCCCGAAATGCATCTTCACACCCTGCAATCCTTTTCGCTCCTCTTCGGACAGGTGCTGCGCACCGATGAGCTGATAGAGAAAATCGGGGAGAAGCTCTGAGTCCCATTCCCGCGAAGATGCGTCGCTTTCATAACGGCGAAGGAAAAGACTGCACGCTTCAGTCCCATTCCCGCGAGGAGACGGCTACACGGCAGTGGGCTTTCCCGGCTCCAGCACCAGGAGCTCTGCCGGTATTTTCCATGCCCGGAGCGTATCAGTATCAATCGTCTTCCCCTTCACCTGATAGTGAATCGGTATCACCAGCTTCGGCTTCGTCTCCTCGATGAGCGTATATGCCGCTTCGAGGTCCATCCCGTCCTTCCCTACCAGGGGATAGCTCGAGCAGGCAACCTGCAGCATGGCGATATCGAGAAGATAGGTATGCAGGGCATTGCTCAGCCGGGTATCGAAGCGGGTATCTCCCGAGAAGTAGAAGGTCTTTTCCCCCTCGACGACAAAACCGATTGCATCGCGCGCGAAGGGGTGGAAGGCGGGCATCGCGTGCACGGCGATTCCCTCATGACGGCAGCTGTCTCCCGGCCGCATGGCAGTCAGCGCGGAGTGTCCGCGTTTCCGGGCCCGTCGGACCGCTTTTACCGATCCGATTATGCGCGTTCCCCGTTTCTTTGCCAGCTCGATGGCGGGTCTGCACCAGTGATCGATATGGTTATGGGACACGAGCATCAGGTCGATGCGCCCGACGCTCTCCGGATCCATCCCAAGGGGAACGCCGCGTATGCACTCGAACTGCCCCCACCAGGGATCGGTCATGATGACCAGACCGGACATCTCAATGAGAAGGGTATTCTGACCGATAAGGGTTATCTTCATACTGTACCTCCCGCAGGAATGATTACTGTTCCCCGCCGGCTCTTTCGGCGACAAAGAAGGCATAGGCCGCAATGGCCGCCTCGCAATCGTTCTTCGTCGGCCGCCAGTCCAGTATCCGCTTTGCCCGGCTGTTGTCGAAGAGATAGTCCCGCAGGGCAATTTCGAGATGCTGCGGCTCCAGAGGCGATATGCCCAGCATCGAGAGGAGGCGCACCGCTCCCCGCGCCAGGGTGGCATTGATATTGATGAACTTCGGCTTCGTCCCGGCATGCTCGTACAGCGCCTCCGCCAGCTCCCTGAGAGTCGGAACGTCATCGCTCCCCAGGTTCATTACCGCTCCCCGCGAGTCGTGTTTTTCAAGCGCGAGAAAGAGCGCGGCGGCAACATCATCCACGTACACCATCTGAAGCCTCGTTTTCCCCCCGCCGGGGAGGAGGGTCGGCTTTCCTTTCGATATCGCTTCCATCTGCTCCACGAGAAAGGGCTCGTTCTGCCCCGGCCCGTTTATCGTCGGCGGCCTGAAAATGGTACAGTCCAGGCCCCGCTCAAGATATTCCCGGCAGAGCCCCTCTGCTTCCACCTTGTCCCGCCCGTACTGACAGACCGGACGGAGAGGAGCCTCCTCGGTGCAGGGCACGGGGATATCGATACCGTATACCTCCACCGATGAGGTGAAGAGGAATTTCTTCACCCCCGCATCGAGCGCTGCAGCAAGTGCATTCGCCGTTCCCCCGACGTTCGCCCGGTGCATCCGCTTCTCATCGGGCTCGAACTGCGCCAGGGCAGCGGCGAGATGAAAGACCGCATCACAGCCGCGTACCGCTTCAGCGACCGTACCCGCATCGGTGATATCACCCGCAACCTCCCTGAACCGTGCATGGACACGGCCCGTGGGCTTCATGTCCAGCCCGACAACCTCATGGCCCCGCTCGAGGGCGATGCGGGCAGTATTCGTTCCCAGATATCCCGAGCTCCCGGTAATGAGAATCTTCATTACATATCCTCCCTATCGAGCACGCATCCTCGATCCGCCTGTGACACCAGCCTGGCATATCTCGCCAGATGGCCCCTGAGACGGCGCCGGGGCGGAGTGAGCTCCTTCTCCCGCCGCCGCAACTCCCCCTCATCGACGTTCAGGGTAAGCGTGCGATTCGGTATATCAATGGTAATCTCATCCCCGCTCTTTACGAGGGCAAGCGGGCCGCCTTCCGATGCTTCGGGTGCGACGTGTCCGATGGCGGGACCTCTCGTAAAGCCGGAAAATCTCCCGTCGGTTATCAGCACAACCGATTCCGAGAGGTTGAGCTGAAAGACCAGCTCGGTGACCGTCAGTATCTCCCGCATTCCCGGCCCCCCGCTGGGCCCCTCATAGCGAATGACAATAACATCTCCCTCGGCGAAAGCTCCGGCCAGGGCACCCTCAACGGCCTCCTCCTCGCTGTCATAGACGCGCGCGCGCCCTCTGAAGACCTGCATTGCTGCCGGTATGCTGCTGGTCTTGAGCACTGCACCCCGTGGTGCCAGGTTTCCCGTGAGTATGGCAATACCGCCCTCCGGATGGTATGGATTATCCGGCTCCCGTATCACATCATCGTCGGTACAGGCGGCGTCAGCGATATTCTCGCCGAGACGCTTCCCGTTTACGGTGAGCGCATCGAGGCGGAGCGAGTCCCTGAGCTTGTTCAGCAGTGCGGGAACACCCCCCGCGCGATACACATCCAGCAGGAAGTACGGCCCCGAGGGATACACGCCGAGGATATGAGGAACCGTTCGCGCAATCCGATCGAAATCGTCGAGCGCAAGCGGGATATCGAGCTCGTGCGCCAGGGCGAGGAGATGAATGATAACGTTGGTCGAGCACGCTGCAGCGGCAACCGTCACGAGCGCGTTGTGGAGAGCGTCAGCCGTGAGTATCCGATGCGGCTCAATCCCCTCCTCCACGAGCGCCACCACCCGCCTGCCGCTCTCCCGTCCCATCAGATACTTCTGATTGTGAACGGCATGTGTTGCGCCGCTGCCGGGCAGGGACAGCCCCAGCACCTCGGTCAAAAGCTGCATGGAGACCGCCGTCCCCATGCCGTTGCAGGCGCCCGGGCCGGGCAGGCTCACCATCGAGAGCACGGGGGGCGTCCCCTTCGGCGCGAACTCATTGAAGGGGAGCATAGCTCCGCCGGTCACGAATATCGAGGGAATGTCGAGCCGGGCGGCCGCCATGAGCTGCGCGGGAACTATCTTGTCGCACCCGGAGAGGAACACCAGCCCGTCAAAGCTGTGCGCCAGCGCCATCGCTTCAATCGCGTCGGCGATGATATCCCGCATCGGGAGCACATGCCGCATGCCGGGAAGGCCGTTGCCGTAGCCGTCGCAGGGCGCAATGGTATTGAATTCGAGCGGAAGTCCTCCCGCCATGAGCACGCCGTCCCGAACCGATTTCGACAGCTCCCGGAAGTGCAGATGACCGGGGAGCAGCTCGTTCCACGAATTGACAATTCCGATAAGCGGGCGCTCCTCGACATCCTCGCGGGGGATTCCGCAGGCCTTGAGCAGCTCGACCCGTATAAGGGCGGTCGCCAGCCGGTCGGTGTTTTCGACAAGCCGTCCGCTTCTCGGTTTCTTCTTCTGATTCCTGCTCATGTTATATCCTCTCGTAAATGAGTATTCGGGCATCGCTTCCCGCCCGCGATATCGCCTCGTCCACCGCATCCTGCGGCTTCTCGAAAGAGCTGAATCCGAGCACCGCAGCATCCTCCCCGTCAATCCCCTCCGATACGATGAGCACCTCAATCTCCTTTTCGTCGAGGATCCTCCCGACCGTGACCAGATGAGAGGCGCCGGTCCGATCCGGTATCACCCCCTCCTCCACCAGGCCGGCTATCTCCCGCCATCTGCGGTATCCGTACTCCGTCACCACCGGGTGCTCCGGAGCGACACCCTCGGGACAGGCAGCGAAGAGGACGAGCGTCCCCTGCGGCTTCAGAAAGGCGGCAGCGGCGTATATCCCCGCAGCGCCACCCCAGAAATCCGGCCGGTCCCTGCCCAGACCCACTATCATCAGATCGGTCATCTCCAGCGGAAAGGCGATGGAGGGATGCTCCCGCAGGAATGCAACGCCGGCGCGGTGCGCCTCGATGAAGTGCCCCGCAAAGACGCCGGAGATCTCCCGTTCCGCATTTTCCGTGACATTGACGATACAGTCGAGCCCCACCGACCGGACAATCCCTTCCATCTCGTGCCGGACCGGATTATCCGGATTGCCGAAGATCTCAAAGAGCGGATACCCGGTTGCCGCCCAGTGAAAGTAATCCGTGGAGCGTTTCCCGGCAATTCCCGGCAGCAGTCCCTTGGCACCGCCGGAAAACCCGCCGACCGGGTGCGGTGCGATAGCACCGATTGATACGATATAATCGTGTTCGGTTATCTGCCGGTTGAACTCAACCGGCAGTCCGTCTGCGGTCTCGCCGAGATCAACGAGCATAGCGGGATCATCATAATCGTGATTCATCACCCGGT
This sequence comes from uncultured Leptospirales bacterium, assembly GCA_964652955.1. Lineage (GTDB taxonomy): Bacteria > Spirochaetota > UBA4802 > UBA4802 > JAKQUI01 > CAZZCF01. Next base: position 85,023 of record CAZZCF010000001.1, on the reverse strand, counting down.
AGGTGCGGGCAACATCCTCTCCCACCTTCTCCGCAATCTCGCGATCGCTCATGGGCCGATGGGTACCCAGTGCGACGAGAAGGGTCACCCGCTCCCTTTCCGCCCCCGCTTCGGCGATCTCATCCAGGACCGCCCGGAGAACCGCTCTGATATCCGTATGGCGGCTCCGGTCAGGGACAGCTACGAGAATCCTGCTCTCCCGATCGATACCCGCAGACAGCGGCGGAGTCCCGATAGGATCTCGCAGGGCATCCCGGGTTGACCGGTACACATCACCGATGGGAGGTGCCGGGTCCGGCGCGGTTTTCGGCACCAGGCTCTCATCGGGAAGCTCAACATCCACCCTGCTGTCGAAAAAGGCAAAGGTGTACGCGCCCATCAGAGCTTCCCGTATTTTCGATACACATCCAGAAGGGAGCTCCCTTTCCGGATATCCTGCCGCGAGCGTCGTTCTGCGGCGACAACCTCCTCCGCCTTTGCAACGATCTCGCCGAGGTTTACGTCGGCGAGGGGGATAACCACGACGCCGTCACGGTCGGCAAAAATCACATCACCCGGATTGACCCGTATGCCGCCGCAGAAGATGGGCTCATTGATGCTCACGAGGTCCACCCTCCCGATGGAATCGGCAGGGATATTGCCTTTCGCCCAGACGGGAAAGCCGATATCGAGGACACGGCCGATATCGCGAATGGGGCCGTCGACGACCGCGCCCCGCACCCCGGCATAGAACTTGCAGGTGGTTGCCATGAGCTCGCCGAAGGCGCCGGCGCCCGAAAACCCGTTGGTGTTCACCACCACCACCTCCCCCTTCTTCATGCCGTCGAAGATGCCGGAGATTGCCTGTGCAACAAATTCCGGATCATACTCGGAGAGGGTTGTGCTCCGCTTCGTCTTCGCCTCTTCCATGGTAAAGGCGGGTCCGGCAACGGCGGCCTCGGGTATGATGGGGGTGAATCCCACATGCATGGTCTGATTCTTGTATCCCATTTCGTCGAGCACATCCGATACTGCCGGCGTGTAGGTTTTTTCGAGCCTTTCGCAGAGGCTCAGAATCTCTTCAGGTGTCAATTCTGCTGGCATCTCTTCCTCCTCATCTGTTGATTATACCTGTCCGGTGTATTCACCCGAATTTCTTGCAAGTCTATTTCTTAATAGAGGGGAACCGCAGTAGCGCTCTCGCCCCTCCCCGCAAAATTCACTGTTCGCTCTTCTCGTCCCGCTCAACGGATCGTACCTCCGCTTCCCTCCAGCCCCTCCTGTCCCTGCAGCGCGAGTGTCAGTATTTTCCAGGGGCCGATACGCAGCCCGGAGGGCTTCTGCATTGACAGCAGCCGGTGCTGCAGATCCATCACTCCTATCTCATCCGGGATAAGCGCCCCCCGCAGGGTGAACGAAACCGATCTGCCGCTCGGGTTGAATAATCTCAGAGAGGTCCCCTCTTCACGGCACCAGAGGTTTATCACCGGAAGGGGCGGATCAATGGAGAGGAAGGAATCGCAGTCTCTCTCGAATCGAGCCCTCCCGGCAAGCGCTTCCCCCCGCAAAGCGCAATTATACGCCTCGACGAATGAGAGCGGTTCCGCATCGGCTCCGGCGGCCGCTATCGAGAACTCAAACCTCCCCTCCTGCATCAAGAGAACGCGCGTCTCAAAGGTATTCCGGTTGATGCGGAGCTTCTGACTGTTTCTCTGAACATAGATGATGCCGCGGTCACGCCCCTGCAGCCAGAGAAAATCCAGCGTCTGAATGTTCGACCGTCTCGTCTCCTCGATGCCGAAGGGGTAGTTCACCAGCGAGCGCTCAACCCTGAATTTCGGGGTGATGATAATCTCCCGCAGGGGACCCGAATCGAGAAGGAACTCGAGCCGGTTCACGCCGTCATACCGGATTATTTCGATTCTGAATTTCCTCCCCTCCTCCGTCCCGGTGATGACATCCCGCTCTTCTATACCATCGTGATACTGCTCCTCCAGGCGAAGCCCGGAACCCGCTCTCAGCTCGCAGAGGGGGATCCCTTCACAGGCAACCGCAATGGCGCTCCCGTCATCGATAACGGCAACCTCGTATGGAAACGAGGGCGCCCGGGGAGATCGTCCCTCCTCCTCCGCAAAGGTATAAATTCGATAGCCGAAACCGGGAACCTCGGCAATAAAGGTGATCTCCCCATTGCGATACCGACAGGGCACCGGCTGACCGTCACCGAAAAGTGAAGCTGCCGGAGGCTCCGAGGAGAGGTGAACCGATACCCGATCCCGTCTCGCGCGGGGAGCCGGATTGAAGACCAGCAGAACCGGCGCCTGGAACACCGGGCTGCCGCTCGACGCCTCCCCTCCCAGAGAGGCGAGCGCACAGCCGATAAAGGCATCGCAGCGCTCCCGTATCATTCCATGTTTCTGAAGGCATATTTCAGCAAGAGAAAGGGTCCCCTCTTCGATTCCGAGCCGTTCAAGCTCGTCCGGAGGAAGCTGAAACCGGGAATAGTCGCCCGTGCGTATAAAGGGCACCGCATAGCAGTCGTGCGCCTGAGTGAGCAGGAGCTCCTTCCATAATCCCTCGAAGAGGGCATCGTCACCTTTTATATCATAAAGCTTCAGAATCGCATTAATCACCTCGGCGGCAAGGAGCGCCTGTTCCGAGCGTTTGTTGTGCAGAAACAGCTCACCCGCTTTGAAAATATCATCCCCGATTGAAAAGTCATCCCGACAGAATGTATATTCTCCCTCCGCAGGGGCAGTGGCACAGAATTCCGAAGAGAGCATGAATCTGCCGAAGAGATCCCGAAACCTCGAAATTCTCCAGACCTCCTCCTGAAAGGGCTGCGGCATAATAAAATCCTCGAGAGAGGAATACAGAATACGACTCATGGCGGGGCGGCTGACAGCCTGAAAGAGGAGATCGGGCAGCTCGCGGTAGAAGGTGCCGTGCCAGTACTCGCCGTTATAGAGTCCCGATTGATCAATGATCGCATCGAGTGCGGTATTATCCAATCCCACCCAGGTAATGTGCGCTTCCGGAGCGGTCGGTTCCGTTCCCAGCATCCTGCTCCTCAGCGAGCCGTGTCTGATGGCAAATCCCTCCGCTATCTGCGGAATCTGCGGATGAAGGGAGCCCTCCGACGAATAGTACACCGCGGCCTGCAAATCCAGCTCCCGTAAAGCCCGCAGCCCGTACTCAAATTGCTTGATCGTCGACTCCGAACCGATGATAAGGGAATAGGGCTGCGAATAGGTCGGATTGAGTATCTCGAATCTTCCGCGCTTGAACAGGCGCACGAATTCGGCGATCTTCTCAGGATGCCGATCGCCCAACCACTCGAGACAGCAGACGGCGATTTCAAGATTATAGGGCATATCCAGCCGAAGGGCCAGCCGCATCCTGTCCAGGAGAAGGTCGATGGCATAGGTCGGCACATCGAATTCGCAGAATCCCCGATCACCGATAATGATTCCCCCGTGCCCCCCGACAATGAAATGAACGGGAACCCGCAGCTCTCTTCCGACCAGGGAGACCAGCTCGTCCAGGATTTCATGAAAGCGGCGTTCTTTCGATTGATCCTCTCCACCCGCCGCCCCGGACAGGGAGCCGACCTCCTCACGCATCACCGCCAGGTCAATCCCTTCTCTCCTGATACTATTCTTAGCCAGGAATTCCTCTACGAGATCGATGACGCTGTGCAGCGCCCGAATATCATCTGAATCCAACTGTGCATCTTTCTTCTTCATCGACTTTCAGTGAAAATGCGGCTTCTTCACGCAGGCCCGGCTCCTCCCCCCGGAGAGGAGAGTCCGGAAGATGCATTTATCCGGTCATTCGACTCCCGGCTGCGAAGACAACCCGGAGCTCACTCTCCTGAGCGGGTCAGCCGGTTATTCAGCTCCCGCACCTGCTCCTTTACCGTCTGCAACCGATCTCCCGCCAGCGGATACCGATGGAGGAAATAGAGCCCCAGCAGAATAACGAGGACGGGGAAAAAACCGACCAGCATGCGAAGACCCAGTTCATTCTCGGATGTGAGCGATGCGGGGGCGAGATTGCCCCGGTCGATACGAAACAGGGTGAGCACGATACCGACCAGAAGCCAGCTCAACGCATTGGAGAGCTTCACGATCACACCGGAAACACCGTTAAAGAGCCCCTCCCGTCTCTTATGGGTGACGAGCTGATCCTCATCGATAACATCACTGAGGAGCACGGTGGGGAACAGCATCAGTCCCGCCAGCCCGATCCCTCCGAGCAGGAGCACTCCCTGCATTGCGCCGGGGCTGTTCACCAGAAATACGAGGGGGAAGGTCGCGCAGAAGAGCGCCATCGAGAGGAAGAGGCCGAATTTCGTCCCCCTGCGATCGCCGATCTTGACCCAGACGAAGAGACTTGGAATAACGGTTATAAAAATGAGCAGCAATTGCATTGACCATGCTTTCGCATCCAGTCCCAGGACACCCTCGAAGAAGAGGGGCAAACTGGAGAGCACCAGCGAATAGGAGAGCTGCAGGAGGAATTGGACCAGAACGAAATAGAGAAAGGATCGGTTCCGCAGCGAAATAATTACCGACTCGAAAAACGGCAGCTTTTCCTCTTTTGTAATCTGATACTCCTTCCGCTCTCTGACGAAGAATAGGGTCGGCAGCATGGAGAGCGCGGCAATGGCACCGAGTATCGCCCCCATGATTGAATAACCGCGCAGGGGGCTCTGAAACGATCCCGCGACGAGCGGTGCGACCCCGACTCCCAGAATGAGCCCGAGCACGCCAAAAATCTGAAGATATTTCGAAATCGTCAACCGTTCGGTCTGCTCGAGGGATAATTCTGGAAACAGGGAAAACCAGAGGGTAATGACCATGGTTACAAAGGTTTCATAGATCAGCAGTATCACTATCAAATAGATAACACAGACAACAGGGCTGCTCACCGGCGGCGTGTAGATGAGATAGGAAAAGATAACCAGCGGAATAATGCCAACGGCAATAAAGGGTTTTCTCCTCCCCCAGCGTGATTGCGTGGAATCGGATATATGCCCGATCAGCGGTTCATTCAGAGCATCCCAGATCCCGTAGATGACCAGTATGGCGCTTATGCCCAGGGGACTGAGCGGAACTCCCAGGTACAGAAGATAGTACACATAGAGCAGCAGAATGGAGGATTGGCCGATGGCGATGCCGCCGATATTCCCGATTGCAAATGATACTTTTCTTCCCGTTGACAGGGTATTTTTGCCCATTTTCTCTCACCTACCTCTCGCGGAGATCTGCTCCATTCTCAGCCTCTGCAAAAACTATATGGACAGCTGTCAGCAGGAGCCCCCTGTGTGATTATCAGAGAACGAGATGGCAAAGATTATCAGGGGAGTGATCTTTATTCAACAACAAAAACACACCGGAGGAGATTACTGAATGCCGCGCATTCTCAAAATGGCCTCCGGGTTTATCGGTGCCATGTCGTCGGGATCGATACGCGCATCGACGATGGCAAGCCTCCCGCAATGCATCGCCTCCCGGAGAACAGGTTCTATCTCTGCCGGCTTTTCAATGACATATCCGGCCGCGCCGAAGCTCGCGGCGAGCTTCACGATGTCGGGATTCCGGTGCTCGCTCCCGTATTCCCTCCCCTCGAAGAGCACTTTCTGCCCGTAGCGGAGGGCCCGGTAGCTATTATCGTTGAGAATGAGAATAGTGGCGACAACGCCCTCGCGAACACCGGTCTCGATATCCTGAACCGTCATCATAAAGTCGTCGTCACCGAGTACTGCACACCGGCCGCTTCGAGACAGCCGGCCATTACCTGTGCGCCGGTCATTTCACTGTTCCCGCTCATAGGTCCTCCTCACAAATCACTCTGTGTATTCTGCAGCGATGGAGCTATAACAGCACGGAAAGCACACACATCCTGCCAAATGAGAGGATATCCATTCAATAAAAAAACCGGAGAACCGCTCCTCTGTTTTCGAAAGGCATGATATATTCCGTAGCGCAGATCTCCTTTCTCTCCTGCTATGACAAACAGATCAGCGAAACCGCCTGAGCGGCAATGCCCTCACCCCTCCCGACGAAACCGAGTCTTTCCGTGGTGGTGGCCTTGATGCTGATTCTCCCCCTGTCGAGATCGCCCAGAGCAGCCGAGATATTGCTTCTCATCCTGTCAACATGCGGTGCGATTTTCGGCTCCTCGCAGATGACAATACTGTCGATATTGATAATTGCAATGCTCCTTTCCGAAAACCGATCACCGACCTCCCGGAGGAGATCGAGGCTGCTGATGCCCCTGTACTTCTCGTCAGTTTCGGGGAACAGTTTTCCGATATCACCCAGTGCCGCTGCCCCGAGGAGAGAATCGATTATCGCATGAACGAGGACATCCGCATCGGAATGGCCCGCAAGGCCAGCGCGGAAGGGCAACCGCTCGCCGCCGAGGACGAGCTCGCGCCCCGCTGCAAAGGGGTGTACATCATATCCGATACCTATCCGAAGTGAGCTGTAGCCCATCACCCGCCACCTGCGTTTTGCCGATTATCATGTTCCTTCTGTCATGAAAGAGAATATTTACCCGGCACACAGAATGCAACGATTAATTATATTATAGAATATATTGAGCGATTCTTCAAATATGATAAATATGGAACTACAGTAAACATAAAATAAGTAAGATTGAAACCACAGATAAACGCCGATGAACACGGATGATTAATAGTGTTTATTTGATGAAATAGGTGATTCCATACACTGTCATTGCGATCCCGAAGGGTGCTGTTCATGGATGACCGAATGTCGCGGGTGCACGGATGTGCCGTGCACGGAGGCATCAATGCAGCGATGACACGGATGTCAGAGAGCTGCCACAGGAGCAACCGAAGCAATCTCTGATCATTTAACTAATATGTTTACTAAACAGAGATTACTTCGTCGCTTCGCTCCTCGTAATGACATTCCTAGTATCTTGCTTCTCTGCAAAATACAATCAGAAAGCACGACAATATCATGAATTCTTATGTTAGTGATTATATTACCTGTTACTCGTCACTCGTTACATGTAATATAATCTGCGGTTAATTCCTATTTTCTGTCAGAGGAACATTCTAGTGACGAAAGTTAATGGCAATTAGTTTTCCCCTGCGGGAGCGGAGGGTGATGGGGCAGGTATTCCTTACAGGTTGAAAACATCCGAGAGCGAGCTCAACTGCAAAACATTCAAGACCTGCGAGCTGACCTTATCAATCTTTAATGCCTTTCCCTTTTTTTTCTGCAACTTGAGCAGGCTGATGAGAACGCCCACACCTGATGAATCGATATAATCGACATTGGAGAGATCGAGCTCGACATCCTTATCAACATTCTGCCCAACTTCGAACAACTTCTCTTTGAATTCCTTTATCGTCATCATTTCGATATCACCGCTGACGGTAATCAAAACATTGTCATCATTTTCATTGATTTCAATTTCCATGGCGAATCCTCAATACTGAATTGATGCATCCCCTGATGAAAAAACTGATGCAGTTCAATGCATCATCTCCTCTCCATTCAAATGGTAAAAAGCAATACACCGCTCTATTTTTCTTGTAACTCGCTGCTCTCACGATACCGATGAAAGAACTGGAATTTGCAAATGTTATAATCGTGGTATCAATAAGTCAAATAATAATTTGCTCCACCGCCAAGAAAGCGACATTTTTTACACGAAGCTCCTCACGTGCCGTTCACTTGTCACAGGTACTTTATGAAAATAAAAATATTCGTTTCTCACTTCTTGAGAGCATTTTCGAGAAACTCGGATATCTCGTAATTCCCCTTCATTCGCGCCCGATCAATAGCCGTATTCCCATAGGAGTCCGTTTTCGATATGTCAGCACCGGCCTGCACCAGCGCTTTCACGATCTCGAGATGACCCTCCTCGGCCGCTCGATGCAGCGGTGTGACACCGTCATCCGACTGCGCATTGACATCAGCTCCACTCCTGAGGAAGAGGGCAACCATCTTCATGCTCCCCAGCCCACTTGCGAGGTGCAGCGGGGTAATTCCCTTCTTCGATTTCGCTTTGACATCGACGCCTTTCCCGACGAGCTCAGTGACAATCGAAACATTTCCCGTTTCCACAGCGCTGTGCAGCGGCGTCACGCCGCCATTATCTGCTGAATCGATTCGGGCGCCCTTCTTCAATAGATATCCCGCTATCTCGAGAGCGTTCGCTTTCAAGGCGAGGTGGAAGGGGGTACGCCGATGTGCATCGAGCGCATTCAGTGCTGCTCCCTTCGTCACGAGCGTTTCAACTACATCGAGCTTACCACGCTGTGCTGCAATGTGCAATGGAGTAACCCGCTCCTTCGCCGAGGGAGCGTTAATATCAAACCCCTGCTCGATCAGGAGCGATACCATATCAGCGGTGCTGAGTTTTGCCGCATGGTAGAGAAGTGTTTCACCGTTCCTGTTCCGAAGGTTCTTATCGCCAATCGCTTCGAGCATCTTCTTTACCTTCTCCGGATCATCCCCTTTCACGGCTCCATAGAGATCTTCAATCCGTTTCTCCTGCAGCAGCTTTTCGCGCTTCTCTCGTGCAACCTGTATCGAATGCTTGATCGATTTTACAATCTCGCGGGTCTCCTCCTCATTCAGGGCAAGAGAGAGGAGCACCCCCTTCTTCTTCTGCTTTGTTCGAATTCTCCCGAAAACAGCCTGCATCTTCTCCATTTTTTCATCGGGCGGGGGGGGCGTCTTCCCGAGAGACCGCGACAGCATATCGGCAAAGGAGAGAGCCATACTGGTCCCGACAATCATAAAGTGACTTACCATGAGCGTCCGTTCACCGTCAAGCGCGTTCGTTGACTCGAGCTCGCAGAAGAGGGCGATGCGCTCCTGCAGGGTAAATGCGACCTCCAGCGAACTGAGATTCAACATCGCCCTGGCAAAGACGTTGGAGTGCAATCCCCGGCCCCATCGGGCTCCCTTTTTGAGGGCCTCCTGCATCACGTTCTTAATATGCTTTGAGACGGGTATGTAGAGATACCCCGTTTTACCCCGGGAATTGGGGATTACCTTTTCGAGCAGAATAGTGTTCTTCGTCTTTTTCGCTTTCCGAGACGCGAGGTAGGATATAACATTCGGCTTAAAACCGAGCACAAGTATATTATCGATGGTCGCGAGGTAGAGATTGCGCCGCTCATCATATATATAAACCTTCTTACCGGCCGCCCATTGGCTCTTCAGCCTTTTCGTCGCAGCGGGGAAAGAGGTTCGGTGATTCTTAACGCTCATAAAGACGAGGACACCGGTATCCTGTTCAATCTTTTCAGTCTGACCGATAATGAGCATCTCCTGTATGTTATCATACACCTTCCGGAAGATCTGGTTCTCACGGTGATTCGCGTCCTTCTGGAAGAGGGGAACCACATCGGCGGTGTCAATACCATTCTTCCGAAAGAATCGGTGTGCCGATGCAACGTTTACGTAGAAATAAATGTCCGCTTTTTTCGGTGAAAACACCGCCTCCTTCAGTAAGCTCCCGGGGAAAACAGCTTCAGTGAGCAGGATGATAAAGACCGGGACTGCAAAAATCAGTTTTGTATGCTTCATCTAAATACTCCCGTACAAATATATCCGTATATATCCGCGGCAAGGTACCCTACAGTGCGCAACGGCGTCTGTCCACCTTTTTTTAGCCCTCCTCAATCGTGATTCCATCGATAAAATTTATTTTTTAATTGCTTTTATTCACCCTGTTTTGTTATCTTATCAAACAGCCTGCAGTGCACGTGATAGTATTTTGCATTTTTGAGCCAACAGCAAAAATGAAGGGAACCTGAATCTGAAAGTGGAGATCAAGCTTCCTCGGCAGAAGAAGGTTGAAGCTTATCATGAAGGTACCCACCTGCGTCGACAGGTTCAATAAATCGATTGCTACACGGCACCTGCGGGCGTAAAAAAAAGCAGGAGTGCCTCATCATGATAGAAACGGTATGGGGTGTGAAATGGCCTGTTCCCTCTGCAATCGAAATGGTGCTCATCATCCTGGTAGTACTCCTTGTGCTCGCCTTTCTCATACTGTTCAGGTACAATCACTACCTGCAAAAGAAGAAGATGCATGCAGAACAGCTCTTCCTCTTCAAGACGAAGCAGCTCGGGCTCTCCAATTACCAGATCAAGATTCTGAACGGATTGGCAAATATGCTGAAACTCAAGGATTCCATTAATATCCTGCAGAATCCGGATCTCTTTGAATTATCCCTGGGAAGCTTTTTACCGTTTCTGCGTGAGCAGGAAGAGCTGCAGGAATCACTCCATCAGATAAGCATCGACATCATTAAAACCTATGAAAAGCTCTATCACCGAAAGAGCGTTAAAAAAACGCTGGATCGCCTAACCGATCTCGAGACCGACATCCTCCTCTGTTTCTTCACCGAAGAGAATGATGTCTTTATCGGCCGCGTCATCGGGAATAAGGACAAGATGCTCTCCGTTAAGCTGTTTCGCAATCCCGGCGAATATAGGGACTTCGCCGGTAAGCCGATCAGGGTATATCTCTGGAGAAAGGGAGATGCCGAATATACCTTTGATACTGCCATTGCCACTGTTGAAAATAAATTGATAGGCATTCCCCTCCCCGATGTCTTCACCCGTGGTGAAGAGGAGCGCCATCCCTACATCGATACGATCATCTCATGTATCATAACCGAACTCAAAGCGGAGGAGGAAGCCGGGCTCGGTGAAGCTGTACAAATAAACGGCACTATTTACAAGATGAACGAGTTCGAGGCGATAGTGCGCGTCGCAGAGAAGCTGGATTACGAGAAGAGCTACTCGCTGCAATTCGAGCTCTCGGAGTTCAAGATAAACATTACCTCAAAGGTCATCTCCGACAGGACCATCACCGAGGAGAGCGTTTCGTACTACACCTTCCGCCTCCTGGAGATGTCAGATCCCGCCCGAAACATACTCACCAAGTACATACAGGAGCGGCTCTGAGCGCCCGGCAAGAGACCGATGGCACTCTTATCACCTCATCCCGGGAACAGGCATCGTAGGGGCATTTCGCGGAAAGGAAAAACGGCGCTTAGCTTGCCTGTGCGATCAATCGTGGCATGGGTAGTATTGAAAGCGTTTCCCGAGGAGCGAGGAAATGCTCATAGGACCCCTGGATGATATTCCTCTTGAACTGAGCTTCTCCGCAACAGGGAGGAAAATATATTGATTGACAAATAAAAAATTTTTTGTTATTATCGTATTTTGCTGAAAGAGCACTGTTCTTTGTATATGCTAACAGTAAATAAAAAATTAGGGGGGGAGCTATGAGAAATAAAGTTGTGATTCTTATTCTGGTGTTTTTTTCAATTGCATCTGTAATCGGCTGCAAGAAGGGGATCAAGGCGACCTGCGCAGATAAAATCGAAAACCTGAAACTGGAAAAAACCGATATCGGCGTATCATTCATGGTTGAATGTCCTGCTGATTGCACGACCGGTTCAATCTGGGGAACGGATACCTACACGATGGACTCAGCAGTCTGCCTGGCTGCCGTTCACGCAGGAATTGTGCCGGCCGATAAGGGCGGGATTGCAACGATTACCATCACCAAAAGCCTTCCCTCATACAAGGGGAGCGAGCGGAATGGAGTGAAATCCAATGACTGGAGCAGCTCCTGGGGGGACAAAGCCTTTACCGTCTCTAAGTAATTTCTTGCTGGCTTAATAGTGGTATTATCCAAAGGGGTTTGTAGCCCCTTTTTTTTTGTCTTTTGTGCCTGACGTTCTGCATTATTCACATCAATACAGACACAGCCAATAGATACCAAATGATCATCACCCCCGTGAAGTAGGCTTCGCTCAAGGGGTTGCATTATTTCGTCAGATCAGCGTAATCGATGGCGTATCGTATGATCTGATTCTTCAACTGCAGCAGGCCTATCTGCTCGCTGGTGATCTCATTGGCGGTATTGATGAGAAACTGGAGATCAAGCCGTGTCTGTTGATATTTTTTTAATTCAGTCCTGTATTTCGATTCGAGCGTCTTTATCCTCTTTTCCTTCAAATCGATGACCCGCTCGACACCCTTTGAATACTCAATCAGCGAATCGAGGCTTTTATGATAACCGTTTTTCGATACGCTGAACTCGTTGTTTATCTCCTGTATGGAAAGCTCAGCCTCTTTCACCGCACTGCGGCTCTCGATATTCTCCAGCGGATAGCTCATGCTGAATCCGATATAGTAATCGGTGTCGTTCAGCTCACGTGCCGCGGTGGAGAACTGATCGTCCTGTGCTTTCCGTGTCACCTGCGCAACCAGGTCGAGCTGCGGCAGGAGCCTGTTCTCGGCGACATCCTTCGCATAGCGATAATTCTTCTTCGTGAGCCGGTATATCTCGGCGCTCTTCGTCTTCTCAAAGGGAACTCGCGGGTAGCCCTTTTCTCTCGCCATTGCATAGAGCCTGTCGAACTCGCTCGATTCGGGTTGACGCTGCGCCGTATCGAAAAAGAGCTGAAGCTCCCGCTCGAGGGCAATCCGTGACGCCATCACCTCCTCATAGGTTGCCCGGTACTGCAGAACCAGTGCCGCGGCGCTCTGCACGTCATCGTTACCCGCCAGTCCCGATCTGAAGCGCCGAGAAACCTGATTTGAGAGCGCCCGGGCGTTCCTGATGGATTCGTTAATGAGCCGCAGCTGTTCGAGATATTCAACCCAGTCAAAATAGAGCTTGCGATAGTAGTTCATATCCGATTTGTCCGATTCGCTTCTCCGAAGCTTCTCTATCTCGAGCTTCATCGCCGCATCGTTTTTCGCAAAGCGATCGATAATGCCGAAGGTATTCTTGAGAAGCGACTGGGAAAACTTCAGGTACACCGAAGGATAATAATAGGTATTCGGTATCGCAGCTCCTTCATAATTGATATCGTTATCGAGCTGATAATAGGACAGCCCCGTACTGAGCGTTGTGCCCGTTCGATTGAACTTCCTGGCGATCCCGAGATTTGCCGTATATTCGCTCGTATAGCCGGTACGGGAGAAGGGATTCCGCGAGTACTGCTTGGTTCTCGTATAGGTCGCATCACCCTCCAGGAAGGTATCCTCGGTGCTCTCTGTCCCGTCGAGCGTATTCTTCGCCCGTTGAACCTGAATTTCATTTCTCTTCAGCTCGGGAAGCTTCTGAGTAATGGTGTCGATATAATCCCGGTATGAAATTTTCTTTCCGGGAGCCTTCAGATCCTGCGCTCCGATCGGCGCGGACGCGAACAACGCTATCATGATAACACAGCGGACAGGAATGGTATGCCGTCTCTTCATCGTTTTTTCCTCATCGTATCCTTTTCAATCATGCCATCCAGGAGATGAATCTGCCGCGAAGCCCGCTCGGCATAATCCTGCTCATGGGTGACCATGAGTATCGTCGTGCCGAGATCCTCGTTCACCTCCTCCAGGATTTGCATGACCTTCTCTCCGTTCTCCGAATCCAGATTCCCCGTCGGCTCATCGATAAAGAGGAATTCCGGCTCCATGACGAGCGACCGGGCAATGGCCGTGCGCTGCATCTCCCCTCCGGACATCTGCGAGGGAAGCTTGTCTTTGCAGTGGATGACATCGAACTGCTCCATGAGTGAAACCGCATAGCCTTTCCGTTTCTGCTCCTCACCGAATTTGCGGGCCGGCATCAGGATGTTCTCCAGCGTGGTGAGCTCGGGCAGGAGATAGTGGAACTGGAAAACGAAACCCATGTTCTTGTTCCTGAACCGGTGAAGCTCTTCCTCCTCCATATCGTGTATATTCTTCCCCGAAAGGTATACGGTGCCCGCGGTGAGATCATCGAGACCGCTGACGACGTAGAGAAGGGTCGATTTGCCCGAACCCGAACGGCCGGTAATGCCCACGAACTCACCCTGCTCAACCGTAAAGGAGAGGGTCTTGAGGACCACGAGCGGCGGCTCCCCGAAGGACTTGACAATCTCATTGCATTCAACTGATCTCATGATCAGATCGTCCCCCTGATGATATCGATAGGAGAGAGGCGGCCGGCCATGCGTGCCGGGAAATAGCTCGCAATCAGGGAAGCGCCCACCACCAGAATGAACCCCTTCACATAAATCAGCGGATCCCAGGAGATCATCATGTGCAGCCGTCCAAAGGGTAACTTTATCGTTTCAATATAGGAGCACCCAATATAGCCGACGAGGAGCCCCGTAAACGCTCCAACAATGCCGATCAGCACACCCTGGACCAGAAAGAGAAAAACCGTATCTCCCTGATCGTATCCGATCGACCGGAGAATGGCTATATCGCGCTTCTTGTGATTCACCACCATATTGAGAATGTTGTAGATGCCGAAGGCAACTATCACGATAAAGGCAAAGGTGGTGATATTTCTGACCATGTCCTGTGTGCTCATCATGCTGAGGCGATCCGCATTTGCCTGATCCCAGCTCTCCACCGTGTCCCTGCTCAACCGGTTCCAGTCAGTTGCCACCTCCGCCGCACGCTCGAAGTCATTTATCTTTATGACAATCTTCGTCACCTTCCCTATCATGCCGGTGGCATGCTGCACCGAGCTCAGCGAGGCATATATCGTTCGCTCGTCGACCCTCCGGTCACCGGTATCGAAAGTTCCGATGATCTTCATCGGGAGAACGCTGCCGTCAGCCAGTGAAACGGTAATACTGTCATCGACCTTCGCCCCCAGGAACTTCATCAGACGCTCGCCGATGAGTATCAGCGCATTGCCGCCGTTGAGCGCGGTGAGCGTGCCTTCGGTAATATCATCCTCAATATTTGTCACCATCGCCTGCCTGACGGGATCGATTCCGACGAGCGCCACATTCTGAGTGAAGGTTCCGTGGCTAACCGTCACGTCCTGTGTGAGCTGCGGCGCATAGGCTTCCAGCTCCCGGTTCACTTTCAGCCGGCGGTACCATTCGCTCGCGCTCGTCAGCTCCGTATAGAATCTTCTCCCCGAGGGCTTGTTCACCCATCTGACCGGCGCGCCTTTGAAGAAGAGACCCCTGACAGTTTCGGTGGTGATAAACTCGTTTCGAGCGGTAATGCTGATATGTCCGCTCCGCTCGACGAGCCGGTCAATCATGAACTGCTGGAAGCCGAGCTGTATGCCTGAAAAGATAACATATCCCGCGGCGCCCAGCATGATTGCCAGAAAAGTGAGCAGGGTCTGGCTCTTTCGAGAAAATATGTGCTTTAATGCCACAAACCACATTGTAATACGCTCCCGTTACGCTCTGTAATTACCATGCACTGCAATTGCGGTCGCCCTATAGGGGTACCTTCGACCAGTGCTATTTTCCTTTTTTCCCCGAAGAATTACTCTTTACGATAATCCGGTCTGCCGGCTGAACGGCATCGTTCAGCACCTCAGTCCAGCGCTCATCGATGGGGCGCGTCTCGACGGGGATTTCCCTCTGCTCCCCTTTGCGTATGACGGTAATCTTTCCCTGTACAACCGACCTTGCAGGTATCAGGACGGCCTTCTCGATTTGACGAATCTTTATCGCGACATCGCAGGTCATTTCCGGGAGAACTCCCTCGGGGAATTCCTTCACCTCGATTTTAGCCAGGAATTCATTCCCCGACGGATAGATGCTCTCCACCGTCCCCTCAACCTGCACATTTCTCAGGTTCTCAAAGCTCAGCTCGGCCTGCTGCCCCTTTCTGACTTTGATAATCGACTCCTGATCGAGTGAAACGCGAACATACATCTTCTCCAGACTCGAGAGGGTCAGCACGACCTGTCCTGCCGGCGCCATCTCCCCCTCCCGGTAGGGAATCGAGGTCACCGTACCGGAAAAGGGAGCGTCGAACACCACGGGCGCATCGGTCATGATGAGGGGGGTTCCCTTCGTGACGCTCTGCCCCTCATCGACATACAGCTTTCGAACGATGGTGCTCATGCCGAATCGAATATTGTACCATCTATCGGTTTTCACGGTTCCGAGCGCGTAGACCGCTTCAACAACCGGTCCGATACGCGGCTTCACCGTCTCAACGGGAGAGCGCAAAGCCATCACGACAATGAGGATGATAACAGAGACAATACCTGCAGCAATGACGGCATTTCGCTTATGCACTTTCATAAAATCGCTCATTAGCTTTTTAACCATATGAATCACCTGTTCTGATAGGAAGCGTAGTTTACGAGCTGATCAACCTCATCGTAGGCAAGCCCGGAAACCTCCGGTACCACTATCATCGAGTTGTCTGCGGCAATAACCATGCTCTCATCAACAGGGGAATAAGCAAGCTGATAGACAAGCACTATTGCAAGCATTGCCGCTGCGGCAACCGGAAACAGGGTTGAGGCGATATCAACAACCTTCCTCTTCCGTTCCTGTCGCACCCGGGTTATAACCCGTGACCCGATCTCACTGCTCCACTGCGGATTCTCGAGTCTTCGGTCTATTTCCCTGTTGAAAATCTCTTTCGTTTCACGAGCTCTCATATCGCACCCCCTTCTCCGAGAGGTTCCTGAAGATAAGCTCCTTCCCCCGATGTATTCTCGATCTGATGGTCCCCCGCTTCATCGAGAGCTTCTCTGCAATCTGCCGCTCGGAAAATCCCATCACCAGCAGCTCGAAGACCACACGGTACCTGTTCGGCAGCAAAGAGATCACCTCCCGAATCATAACAATTTCATCGGTCAGCGCCTCGCCGAGCGGCACCTCCGCACCCATTGACTCGATGAACTGCCGTATCTTGACATCCTCTCTGTTCGATCTGTCCACCATCCGAAGCGATTCATTCTTCGCAATGGTGTAAATCCAGTTGTTGCGGGAGCCATCATCGGGAAAGGCGGCTTTCTTCATGTTCCGGTAAATTCTGAGATAGGTCTCCTGCGCAACATCATCGATCGAATGGTACAGGTCGGCCGGCAGGTACTTTCTCACCGCCGCAAGGACGATTCCCTTGGTCTCCTCGACAAACTGCACGAATTCCTTCTCATTCATACAAGCATTCCTTAACCATCGTCTGTGCCGTGCTCCTTATCGGTGCACTGCCGGCCTGTCCGGTGGCAGCCCCATGAGACCTTCATCCGGCGGACCGAGAGGCTTTTCGTCCGGCGGCCCGAATCTCCTGCGGAGCCGCTGAAACATATCTCTGAGCCGCCGGTCCATCTTCTCCTTCTGCGCCGGCGTCAGAAACTGCTGCATCTCGAATCTGTTCTTTATATGGAGCACCCTCTCCTCGCGCTTGATCGCGTCGATCTTCTCAAGTATTGCTCTGGTCTTCTTCTCATCAAAGACGTCCCGAAGAACGACCGTGTCAAGCTGATCCATAAGCTCCATGATCCGGCTCCGGTACGAGTTTATCTTCTCCTTATCCCGAAGGTATATCTGATGAAATTTCTCGTACTGCTCGTCGTTGAGATCGAGATCTTTTCGCATCATCTTCAAAAAAAGTTCACCCTTCGGATGCGGATGGAATCTCCTGCCTAGCCACGACCGGCTCAGAGATGGATCGCTATACTCAAAAAACACATAGACGCCCGCCGCAAAGGCCAGTATCACGACGCCGATGATAATCAGAACCGTATTTCTCTTCATCAAAAGCCTCCCGCGAAATGAATCATATCAGTGAAGTTATGGAAAAGGGTGACGCAATGACAGCAACAGCCACCCGCCATGTTCTGTATCATTAACCCGGCGAATCACTGAACGGTTTCATTTTTTTTAAATATTCGCGTTTCGGGCAAAGAACGGGAGAGCGCCCTGAAATACCGATGTATCTCAATAGTGCCGTGAAATCCAATTTTTAGGAAAATGTGTGGTGATAACAGTGAGCGGATCGGTTTGCAGATTAACGCAACCTTGCAACGTATCTTTTAGAACCTGCCCGAGAGCCAGGTTTCGAACCTGCCGGCGAGGTAATGGGCAACGAGGACACTTATCGGAAGGAGCGTCACGGCTATCATGCTCCAGAGAAGGATCGGCATTATCTCAAGATTCAGCCGGGTATATACCGTATAGAATGCCAGGAGGGAATAGAGAAGTGCCGGAAACGAGGTGATGATCACCGGAACATATTTCCGGTATACGATAAACTGAATAATGTGAATGATCGCATGCAGTCCGAAGCCGACTAGAAAGCCGGACCAGAGTGAATACAGCTTACACTCCACCGAGATGAGGGTAAGCACCGTTATGAGGGCAAACATGAAGAGCACGGCGAAGCTGAAGGATGAGGTCGAAAGCTTTGAAACATGGGGAATGATCCTGCCCATGAAGCGGGGGAACCTTTGCATGAGAGCCCCCTGCTCCCTTCCGATCCAGGGCTTCATCATGATTATCTCTTCGAAATCATGCAACATGAATACAATCGGGAGAAGCCACATGATGGTTTCGGTGCTCATGGGAAGAGGCTCGAATTAATCCCCACCCTATTCGATCGGCTCGTAGCTCGCCAGCCGCTTATAGGTTTTGTAGCGCCACCGGGCATTCTCCCGGGCCGCCACGAAGAGCTCATCGGCGACATCGGGAAACTCCTTCTTCAGGGAGCTGTAGCGCACCTCGCCCATCAGGAAATCGTTGAACTCATCCCACTTCGGCTCCTTCGAATCGAGCACAAAGGGATTCTTCCCCTCCTTCTCGAGCAGCGGATTGTAGCGATAGAGATGCCAGTAGCCAACCTCGACCGCCCGCTTCTCCTCGATCTGCGATTTCCCCATGCCGGCCCTGATACCGTGATTGATGCAGGGCGCATAGGCGATGATCAGCGAGGGCCCCTGATAGGCTTCAGCCTCGGTGACCGCCTTGAGATACTGTGCGTGGCTCGCGCCCATGGCGACCTGCGCAACGTAGACATAGCCGTATGAGATGGCCATGACGCCCAGATCCTTCTTCCGGACCCGTTTGCCCGCGGCGGCGAATTTCGCCACGGCGCCCATCGGCGTCGCCTTCGACGACTGACCGCCGGTATTCGAATAGACCTCCGTGTCGAGAACGAGAACGTTGACATCCTCGCCCGATGCCAGCACGTGATCCAGCCCGCCGTAGCCGATATCGTAGGCCCAGCCGTCTCCGCCAATCACCCAGATCGACTTCTTGACGAGGTACTGCTTCAGCCGCAGAATATCCTGCGCCGCATCTCCCTTCTCCTTCTCGAGGAGGGGGATGAGCTTCTTCGTCGCCTCCTTCGATCGATCGGCGTCATCCTTTCCGTCAATCCACTCGTTGAGCGCTTTTGCGAGCTCGGATGATGCACCGCTCTCGATACACTTCCGTGCGAGATCGACGATCCGCCTGCGCATCTGCTCGACGCCGAGCAACATGCCGAAGCCGTATTCGGCATTGTCCTCGAAGAGCGAGCTCGCCCACGCCGGGCCGTGACCATCCGGGTTGGTGGTATAGGGAGTCGATGGCGCGGTCCCCCCGTATATCGAGGAGCAGCCGGTCGCATTGGCGATCATCATCCGGTCGCCGTAGAGCTGCGTGATCAGCTTGATATAGGGCGTCTCACCGCATCCGGCACAGGCGCCGGAGTACTCGAAGAGGGGCTGTGCGAACTGGCTCCCCTTCACCGTATTCTTCGGGACAAGAGTGTCCTTATAGGTGATATTCTTCGAGAAGTACTCCCACCGCTCAGCCTGATCCATCTGCGTATTGAGCGGCTTCATGATCAGCGCCTTCTCCTTTGCCGGGCAGGTCTCGGCGCAGTTGCCGCAGCCGGTGCAGTCGAGCGGGCTTATCTGTATCCTGAACTGATATCCCTCCAGTCCCTTCCCCTTGGCATCAACGGTGACCGTTCCCTCCGGCGCGTTCTTCCGCTCCTCCTCGTTCAGGAGGAAGGGACGGATGACCGCGTGGGGGCAGACATAGGAGCACTGATTGCACTGTATACAGTTATCGGGCTGCCACTCCGGCACGTTGATGGCGATTCCCCGCTTCTCGTATGCCGTTGTTCCCGGAGGGAAGGTTCCATCGGGATTGTCGCGGAAGGCGCTCACCGGCAATTGATTGACATCGAGGCGGTTAATCGGATCCGCAATATCCCTGATGAAATCGGGTACATCCTCACGCGGCAGGTTCTCCTTCACCTCGATATCCTTCCACTCCGGAGGAACCGGAACCTGCACAATCCGCTCACCCCCTTTATCAACGGCGGCATAGTTCATATTGACGATATCATCACCCTTTCTGCCATAGGTCTTCTTGATGGCATCCTTCATGTACTCGACCGCCTGCTCATAGGGCATCACCTCGGCGAGCTTGAAGAATGCGGCCTGCATAATAGTATTGGTCCTCCCGCCAAGCCCCAGCTCTTCGGCGATCTCCGTTGCGTTGATGATATAAAGTTTGATATTATTCTCCGCCAGATACTTTTTCACGCTGTCGGGCAACCGCTCTTGAGTTTCCTCAACATCCCAAACGCTGTTGAGAAGGAATGTCCCCCCCTCCTTCAAGCCGTTGAGCATGTCGTACTTATCGATGAAGGCGGGGACGTGGCATGCGACAAAATCGGGATTGATGACCAGATAGGTTGACTTGATGGGCTTATTCCCGAATCGCAGATGGGACACGGTCACGCCGCCCGATTTTTTCGCATCATAGGCAAAATAGGCCTGGCCGAACATATTCGTGTTGTCGCCGATAATCTTCAATGAATTCTTGTTCGCCCCGACCGTCCCGTCGGCACCGATTCCGTAGAACTTTGCCGCGAAAGTGCCCTTCGGAGCCGTCTTGATTCTCCCCAGGATGGGAAGGGACCTAAAAGTAACATCGTCGACGATGCCCACGGTGAAATCATTTTTCGGCTCAGGCAATTTCAGGTTGTCGAAAACCGGTATCAGGCGGCCCGGCGTCGAATCCTTGGAGCTCAATCCGTATCGTCCACCGACGATGAGGGGAGCGTTCTCCCGCTGATAGAACATGTTTCTGACATCGAGATAGAGCGGCTCCCCGTTCGCGCCCGGCTCTTTGGTTCTGTCGAGCACGGCGATTCGCTTCACGGATTTCGGGAATATCTCAAAAAAGTACTTCTCCGAGAAGGGCCGGTACATATGCACCGTTATCAGCCCCACCTTCTCCCCCGCTGCCAGGAGATAATCGATCGTTTCGAGCAGGGTTTCGGTCACCGAGCCCATGGCGATTACCACATTCTCGGCATTCGGATCGCCATAGTAATTGAAGGGACGATACTCCCGCCCGGTCAGGGTGCTGATCTCCTTCATGTAGCCTGCAACAATATCGGGAACCGCATCATAATAGGGATTTGCCGACTCGCGCAGCTGGAAGAAAATATCGGGATTCATCGCGGTTCCTCTCGTCACCGGATGCTCCGGATTCAACGCCCGCTGCCTGAACTGATGGAGCGCGTCATAATCCAGAAGCTTTGCGAGATCCTCATAGTCAATGAGCTCGATTTTCTGAATCTCATGAGAGGTTCTGAACCCGTCGAAGAAATGAAGAAAGGGGATTCTCGACTTGACGGCTGCAAGGTGAGCCACGCAGCCGAGATCGATAACCTGCTGAACGCCACCGCTCGCCAGGAGGGCAAAACCGGTCTGCCTCGTGGCGTAGATATCTGAATGATCACCGAAAATTGAAAGCGCATGTGTGGAGAGGGATCGGGCGCTGACATGAAAAACTCCCGGCAGGAGCTCGCCCGATATCTTATACATGTTGGGAACCATGAGGAGGAGCCCCTGGGATGCGGTGAATGTTGACGTCAGGACACCCGCCTGCAGGGAACCGTGCAGTGCACCGGCAGCACCCGCTTCCGATTGCATTTCGACAACTTTGACCGTTTCACCAAATATGTTCCGCTGGCCGTGGGCAGCCCACTCATCCATATGCTCGGCCATATTCGACGAGGGGGTAATGGGATAAATCGCCGCCACCTCGGTAAACGCATAGGCAACATATGCAGCAGCCATATTCCCGTCCATTGTTTTCATTTTCTTACCACTTTTTGAAGGCATACAACACTCCTTACCGACGATATTTATTTCTCAGATGCGTTTGCGAAACGAATATCATTCCGCTCAGGGATTGTGTAAGAAACAACAGCACCTGCTCTCTCTGCTCACTTCAATATGAAGATAATAAACAAAAGAGCAATAAAAAAATACCAATGCTGATAAACGGAAAACCCACTATAGAAATATAATCAATAATTTCAATAAATTAATTACATACACCGGCAAGAAACATACAGGCCACGACACTGCGACACCTCTCAGCTTTCATCCTTGCGAAACGCTTCGAGGGAAAACATCCCGTATGACATAAATATATAACAGCACGCGGGGGGATACGAAAAAAAAAAATGAATTGACCGCCCGTCCCGACACCCTGTAAACTATGAATATGACTGTGCCAACGGAAAAGCAGAACTACAGGGAATATCAGTTCTATCGCACTTTCTGGCAAAACAACCTGCAGAAAATTGAGGAGATCAGCGAGCTTATCGAACAATCGCTCCTCACGCTGGAAAAGAAGTATGCTGATTTCCAATCTGTTTATGATGAACTCATCAGTCGAATCGATCTGCTCTCATCAATATATTCGAATTTCAACACGATATACGGCCTGGAGTACCTTCTGAAGCTCAAGGCCCTCCTGAAAGAGTATGCGACGAGATACACGAACGAAGGAATCAACTTCAATCTCGTCTATTATCTCCACTCGAAAGTCATCGAGCTCAGAAACAGCAGCTTTGACGAATTCCCGCGCCTGTATCACGAACAGAAAGAATCCCGTGAATATACGGCGGAAGAAGACGTGGAAAGCGCTCAATTCCGATGGATAACCTTTCAGAGAAACGGGTCCCACTTTATCACTCCCTACGACACCTTCAGCGTGATCGAATTCGAGAATATTCGAACGCTCTATGCCGATGACCGAAGAATGAGCATAAAGATCGATGACCGGATAATTCCGGTTATAGATCCCCTCGCAACATCATCAACGGAAAACGAGCGACCCAATCACTTCCTGATCGTCCAGACCGAGAGCGGCGATCGCTGCTTTGCCGCGAGGATCATCGGCAAGAGGATTCTCGCTCGAAGAGACATCCTCTCGTCACTGGTGAAACCCTTCACGGAAAGCAGAGCCTTTAAAGGACATCTGCGGCTCTTTGGAGTGAATCACATCTATTTATAAGCGCACACTGCTGTCGAGCACAAGAAAGCAGCATCGGAGCAGCTCGGTATCACTCAGCACACGAAATCATCGTCTTTGTCGAGAAAGTACAGCGACTTGATCTCTTCCGAGGTGATCTTCCCCTCCCTGATTATCTTCAGTTCGCCCTCGCTAATATCGATAAGGGTGGAAATGGGATACTTCTTGCAGAGCTCTTCGATGATGATGATCAAATCAACCCTGTCGACGAACCTCCGGAGTATCTCCTCCTCCCGGTACAGAATCTCATTCTTTTTATCGAATGCCTTTGAGACGATCAGGGGACAATCGACCGAATCGATAACGCGCTGTATGAATTTATTCTTCGGGAAGCGGATAACAACCGGCTTTTTCGTCTCACGCCCGTTCCTCCGATGCAGAATGACATTGACCTCACCCGGCCAGACCCTGTTCAGGAAATCATAATCACATTTGGTATAGTGCGCAAAGCTATTCAGCATTTTGAAGGAAGATATCAGGTGGACAAGCTCGACCGTGTTCACCCGACGGATCTTTGCGATCCTGCTCATCACCTTCGGTTCGGTAAGGCCAACGACACCGTAAATGTTATCAATCGGTAAAACGACGAGATCCTCCTTCAGCAACGCATTCGATATCTTCTCAACAATCTCATTGCTCAAGGAGCCGTCTTTTCGAAGCTTTTTTATTTTTATTATTTCAGTTTCCTTCGCACGCATTCCTGCAGATTACCTCATTACAGTTTAGCTTCCCTCCGAGCAGGTTGTGTGTCATACGTCCGACGACATTGTGACGATACACCCTGAAATGCGAAAAGTGCTGATGGAGGCATTTAATCGAAGCAGGATATCTCATCCCCCCTATCCCGGTATCGAAGAGGGTCGATACCTTCTTCTTCGTTGTGCTCCCGAGCAACCGCCCGTATACCTTCTTTCGCAGGAAATAGAAATGAGCATGAGCGCTTTCCATGACAGCACCGAGCGATCCATCTTCGTCTATCAAGTCAGCGATGAAGGAGATGCCCTTTTCGGTTTCGAGCAGGTGTATTTTTTCATTCAGATAGGGGCAGGTCAACCACAGCACATTCGCAATCGCCGTATAATTCAGCGGCACTGCTTCATCCTCAGAGCTCTCAGCATCAAGTGTAATCAGCCGGGGAAATCCGTGGGCGCATCGCTCGACGATGCCTGCCGGGAATGCACGGTCGCTCTTCAACTGCCACCTGATAACCGCAACATCCTTCTCGGTATAGGATTCAAACAACACTTCCATACGGGATGAATCGCTCCTCCAAGTGATCGCCTCTGCAAACCGTTTCGCCACAGCAATCTCACACCATCACGACCGCTGCCGCTCACGGGGCACTTCAGCTTGCCTTCCGCTTCTCCGGTTTTTGCTCACCGGGTATCATCGCGAGCTCTTTATACCTCTCACCGGGAAGGCTCGAACAGTCCCGCACAGGTTAATTGCTGAACCGCCTTCTGCGCATGAGATAGAACATCATTATCATCAATGAAACAACAACCCAGAAAATTTTAAGATGAGAAAGCTCAACCCGGTGCATAATGCGATCGCCGACTTTCTCCACCGCTGCTTCTCTCGCCTTTCTGTCACCTTTCAGGAAGAGAATTCGCTCTCCCTGATCGATATACCCCGATCTGATCGCCTCTTCTTTCAGGAAATCGCCTCGCCGGTATCGTATCAGCCGCTCCTTAAGGCTCATCTGTTCCATTTTCAGATTTTCAATGCGCTGCTCAAGAAAATCCCTCTCCTCGTATAATCGCATGCGCGCAATGAGCCCGCTATCTCCGAAGATGAAGCAGTAGAGCGCAAAGAGAATTCCGGCAAGAATAACAGGTGTTAATTTATTTCCCGGTGTTAGCAATACTGTAAAATACCTCCCTGCCAGGAAAGTGAGCCATGGTGCCCAGGTCTTCTTCAATCCTGATGAGTTGATTGTACTTCGCAATTCTATCGGTCCGGGACGCCGAACCCGTTTTGATCTGCCCGATATTCATGGCAACGACAAGATCGGCAATCGTGGTATCCTCCGTCTCGCCCGACCGATGGGAGACAACAGACGTATAATGAGCCCGTTTGGCCATCTCTATCGCTTCGATTGTCTCAGTGAGCGTCCCTATCTGATTAACCTTAATGAGAATCGAGTTGGCGACACCCATATCAATTCCCCGTTTCAACCGCTCGGTATTGGTGACGAAGAGATCATCACCGACAATCTGAATTTTACCGCCGCATCGCTCCGTCATCAGTTTCCATCCGTCCCAATCATCTTCAGCCATGCCGTCTTCAATTGATA
Source organism: uncultured Leptospirales bacterium (assembly GCA_964652955.1). GTDB lineage: Bacteria > Spirochaetota > UBA4802 > UBA4802 > JAKQUI01 > CAZZCF01. The sequence goes on along the minus strand of CAZZCF010000001.1, from coordinate 59,632 downwards.
TAATCGGGTACTTTCCTATCCAGTCATCGTAGAAGTCGACCATCTCCTCAGAAGACTTTTCAGGCTTCTTCTCGGCCTTCATGATATACGTACCCTTCTCATAGAATTCGCTGGATGCCGGATCGAGTGCGAGCAGGATGTCCGTTCCCGCCTTGAAACCGGCTTTGCCAATCGCTTCGAGGATTACCTCGATCGCTTCCTCGTTCGATTTGAGATCGGGAGCAAATCCACCTTCATCGCCAACGCTGGTATTCAACCCCTTCCCCGTAAGGACGCTCTTCAATGAATGAAACGTCTCAACACCCATTCTCAGCGCATCTCGAAAGCTGCTCGGGCTCACCGGCACGATCATGAATTCCTGAATATCGACATTATTATCAGCATGCTTCCCGCCATTGAGGATGTTCATCATAGGAACGGGAAGCTGACAGGCACCGGTGCCGCCGATATGCCGGTACAGGGGGATCCCGAAGGTCTCCGCGACCGCTTTGGCACAGGCGAGGGAAACGCCGAGAATAGCATTGGCGCCGAGCCTCGACTTATTCGGTGTTCCGTCAAGCTCTATCATAATCCTGTCGACTTCGATCTGATTCATGGCATCGACTTCGATGAGGGCGCCGGAAAGAACCTGATTGACGTTCTCGACAGCCTTCAATACCCCCTTCCCCTTGAACCGATTGGCATCTCCATCCCGCAGCTCAACCGCTTCATGCTCACCGGTTGATGCTCCGGAGGGAACAGCTGCCCTCCCTACGGCACCCGAGGAAAGCTGAACCTCAACTTCGACGGTCGGATTCCCGCGGGAATCGAGTATCTCTCGCGCGTGCACATCGGTAATTATGGTCATGATGTTACTCCTGTTATTACGATGACTTTAAGTCATCAGAGACAAAAAAAAGCATTGACGCATACAAATGGAACATAGTTTTCAAATTATAGCAAGTAAATTTTACCAAGGTGAAATAGCACTGTCATCGGGGAGCGCGCTCCCCGCACAAAAGCAACATCCGGAATGGAGTTTTACGAAATATTTCTTGAAAAATTCAAATATTCTTTTACGGTAATCATCACAGATTTCGAAGGGCTGTTTAAACCATGGCGAAGAGAAAAGAAAGCATTCAGGAAGCGCTCGAAAGAATACAGGCCGGAAGGCATCAGAACAGCACCGTTAAGAAGCGGAGACTCTCGCGGATTATTCTCGTCATCGATGCACTGGTGATCGTGCTTATCCTGCTCTTCATCTACAACAGGGCCCCCGAGAAGCTCTATACCAGCACGAGCATCAACCACGGGGGCCTGCAATACCGATTCTCAATGACGAAAGAGGGAGCGGCACAACAGTATCTCTTCTCCCTTTCAATAAAGAACACGCTCCCCCGGCAGAAGCGGGTCTCTTACAACGGGGGTATATCCGACCTGTTGCTACTTCACGGCAGAGATGAAGTATACCGAACGGCCATCGGTGATGCTATCACCGGATTATCGGTACTCCCCGGCGAAGTAAAAAACTTCATCAGCGTTATCGACACTGCTGTTATCGAGCGCTTCGTCTCTGCGCATCCGGAATACATACTATCGGAAAAGAGCTTCCTCGCACGGAGAAACGAATATGTTCCCCTCGTTGCGCTGATACGGATAAATATCGGAGAACCGATCTCCACCACACTTAACTTCAACCACGAGGTGCGATAGGGAAATGAGAGAGCGGCCTTCCTGGGATGACTACTTCATGAAGATAGCGGAAGATGTATCTACGCGGGCAACGTGCATCCGCCGGCAGGTGGGCGCGGTAATCGTCAAGGACAAGCGCATACTTGCAACGGGGTACAACGGTCCTCCGACCGGAATCTCTCACTGCACCGAGGAGAACTGTCTGAGAACCAAATACAATGTCCCCTCGGGTGAGCGGCACGAGCTCTGCCGGGGATTGCACGCGGAACAGAATGCGATCATCCAGGCTGCGCTGCACGGCGTTTCAATCAACGGTGCGCGGATTTACGTAACCCATCAGCCGTGCTCCATATGCACCAAGATGCTCATCAACAGCGGAATAAAAACATTTATCGTCAAGGAACCCTACCGTGACCCCCTTGCGGATGAAATGATAGCCGAAGCGGGAGTTGAGGTAATCCTGTACAGACCGAAACCATCATGAACAATCCGGAGCAAAAACAGTGAGAACAAAACCCGAGCACAGAGCCAGAAATGCCGCTTCCCCCTCTCCGTCAGCTTCAGACCACCGTCTCACGCGAACGAGGAAAGGGGTGAGCGCCCCCCTCTCCCGTATACTCGTACTGCTTATAGTCCTATCGTTCCACGCAAGCTGTACGGATAAAGGAATCGTTACCGATGCCGAGCGTGCTGCAGTCCATCAGTATTCACGGTATACCTTTGATCCGGCATCATCACTCGTATCACGGATAACCGATGCGCCCGATTTCGTGCTCAGCTATCTCCGCGAAATGGACAGCCGCGAGGATTATCATTCGTACAAACCCGACCGGCGAGAATTGCGGCGAATCCGTCAGTCGCTCGCCGCGCTCCCTCCGCTTACCGCATCGGTGCTCCGGGAGCGCCTCCTGGGAATGTACTTCATCCGGAACTTCATGGGAGGCGGACTGACCGACTGGGTTGTCGATTCCAGCGGCGGCATGTATGTCTTCATGGTCTTCAACCCCGAATCACTTCGAAAGAGCATCTCCTCCTGGCTCACCTACCGGGAGAACTCCTGCTTCAAAGATGACGGATCGGATACAATCATCACCGTGAGCGGCGGGAAAAGATACAGCGGATTCACCTATGTCCTCCTCCACGAATCGACCCATGCCGTGGACTATGTAACGCATGTCACCCCCTATGTCGAGGAGGGACTCAGGAAAACAGGCCATCCCCGGAGCACCCCCTTCATCGACGGTATCTGGAAAGAGCTGCGGAAGCCCCTGGAGCGGTACGACTTTCCTCTGCGAAGCTCTCTCACCTTCTACGGGTTGAAGGATCCCGCAATTCCCCTCTCCCGAGCGCCGGAGCTGTACCGGGGGCTCGAGCAAACACCCTTCGCATCACTGTACGGGAGCATGTCCTGGGCAGAGGATATCGCTGAATTTGTCTTTTTCCATCATCTCACCCGGAAACTCGGGCAGCCATACGTGATCCGGGTCTCCCGGAAGGGAAAGCTCCTCTATACCCGCCAACCGATGAACTCGCCGCTACTCATTGAGCGGGCAGCCACGATTCAGCATTTCTACCGATAACTATCGCCCGGCATGAGCAGGGCGAACGGTTCTATCCATATTAGCGGGCAGCGCTCTCGACCATAGCATATAAACATCTACCCCCATACGCTTCCCGTAAACGTGAATTCCTCTCGCCGCACGCCCCGCAAAAAATTCCCGGAACGGAAAAAATTGTTGTTGCACAATATACTATACATATATATAGTATATTGTGCACAAGCACGCATACGAGGTGGAGACATGAAAAGAACAAAGAGCGACTGCATAGAGGAGATATACCGTTTCGCGAATCAGCAGCGAGAGGAGCTCCCCCTCTTTGCGGCGAATATATCCGCGGGGTTTCCCTCTCCCGCCGACGACTACATCGATAAAAAGCTCGATCTCAACGAGCTTCTGATCAGGCATCCCGCGGCAACTTTTTTCGTGCGCGTATCGGGGAACTCCATGATCGACGCAGGCATCAATCCCGGCGATATCCTGATAGTGGACCGCGCCCTCGAGGCGACGGACAACCGGATCGTCATCGCGGCGGTGAACGGCGAGCTCACCGTGAAGCGCATACAGCGGATGCGCAACACCGTCTCCCTGATACCCGAGAATCCGGCCTTTGCGCCCATTGAGGTCACCCCCGAGATGGAGTTCGAGGTGTGGGGGGTGGTCTCCCACGTCATCCATCAGGTGTAGGAGCGGGAACGGTGTCTCTTTTCGCCCTCGTGGACTGCAACAACTTCTACGTTTCCTGCGAGCGGGTGTTCAATCCCGGCCTCCGGGGGAAGCCTGTCGTGGTGCTCTCCAACAACGACGGGAACGTCGTCGCCCGCTCAAACGAGGCCAAGGCGATGGGAATACGATTCGGCGCCCCCGCCTTCGAGTGCCGGGAGCTTGTGAAAGAAGGTGCCGTTGCCGCTTTCTCCTCCAATTACGCCCTCTATGGCGATATGTCCCGGCGCGTGATGGATACCATCTCACCCTTTGCCCCGGACATGGAAATATATTCCATCGACGAGGCCTTCCTCTCCCTCGGCAGGCTGTTCTCCGTGCCCGATGTCACCGAATACGCCCATCAGATGCGGGAAACCGTCCTGCAGTGGACCGGCATCCCCACGTCCATCGGGATCGGTCCCACCAAGACGCTGGCCAAGCTGGCCAGCAGGCTGGCAAAGAGGAGCTCCGGCCATCGCGGGGTGTTCACTATCGCCGGATATCCCGGGCGCGAAAGACTTCTGAAGAGCGTGAAGGTAGAAGATATCTGGGGGGTCGGCATGCAGTACACCAGGCTGCTTAACCTGAACGGCATCTTCACCGCCCTCGACCTCAGGGACGCGCCGGACCGCTGGATACGGAAGCACATGACCGTCATGGGGCTGCGCACCGTATGGGAGCTGCGGGGGCACTCCTGCATTCCCCTCGAGGAGGCCCCCCCTCCCAAAAAGGGGATCGTCAGCTCCCGCTCCTTCGGGAGGCCGGTGGAGCGGCTTTCCGAGCTCGGGGAGGCGCTCGCTGCATACGTATCGCGGGCGGCACAGAAGCTCCGCGCCCAGCGCTCGGTGGCCCTCTTCATAACCGTTTTCCTGGGCACCAACCCCTTCAAGGATGAACCGCAGTACCACAACAGCATCACCCTCAGAGTGCCCCTCCCCACCTCCTATACCGCCGAGCTCATCCGGCACGCGCACCGGCTCCTCGCGAAAATATACCGGCCCGGCTTCCGCTACAAGAAAACGGGGGTTTTCTTCTCCGAAATCATACCGGAGGATCAGGCGCAGCTCAATCTCTTCAGGGAAACCCCCGGCGAGAAACAGCAGCTGCTGATGAAGACAGTCGACCGGATCAACGACCGATGGGGCACGGGCACCGTCGTCTACGCGGCGGAGGGGATTCGCAAGGAGTGGCGCATGCGCCAGCTGAAGCTCTCTCCCCGGTTTACCACGCGATGGGAGGAGATCCCGATCGTCAGGGCATCGGCGAGGCAGAAGGACGCCCATCAGACGGAATTCGAGTGGCCGCCCTAGAGAAGGAGTGTTATGCCGAAAACGGCGTAGTGGAAGAGGGCGAAGGTGTACACCTCATCGTTGTCGGCGCCCCCTTCGAGCATCCGGTATCCCAGCCGCACGGCGAGACGACGGCTGTGATGATACTGGAGCGCGAAGAGAATATCCTCGGCCCGTCCGTAGGGAGAAAAGAGGGCGTCGCCGTCGACGAGCAGGCTGAAGGACCTGACGAAAAGCCACTGCAGGCTGAAATTGATCAGGGGAACGAATCCGGTGTTCTTCTTCTCCTCCCGCCGGCCGTCCCCCTCGAGGCTGATGGACGCATCGCGTATCTTGCCGGTGAGGCCCGCACCGATGCGCAACGATTCGCCCACGAAGAAGTCGTAGCGGTAGGTCGCCCGATACGAATCGAAGCGGTACTCGGATTTGAGATCGGTATCGGCGGGGAAAACCGTGTCCCCGAACCGCACCTCGCGATCGACCTGCCCCTCCGATTCAACGCGAAGCGGCGCGATGAGCAGCGAGAGTGAATGCCGTTCGAGGAGATACCCCAGCCGAAACCGGTAAAAGTAGACGGGATCGCTCTTCAGATCATCGGAGAGGGAGAATGTCGTCCCCCCGTCGCCGGGAATACGGACATCGTTATAACCGCTGGCAACAATCCCGTTTTCGAAATCGAGGAGAATCTGAGCGCCCGCCGGGAAAGCCGGGATCAGCACCGCAAGCAGGGCGAGAAATGCCGTACATCTCATTTTTATAGTTCTCATAATCAGCATTACGTACATCCTGTAAAATTTTCCAGTAAAAGTGTAATTGCTGTTATTTTACCAGCAAAAGAGATGTGTTGCAAAAAATTTAATACCTGAAACAGGCGGGTCGGCGAGAATACCGAAGGATTCTACACTGCTCACCGGCTCTCTCAGTCATCATCCGGATGTCATGAGATGAGTCGATGAGATTGGGCGATGGGAAAGGGAAAGCAACCCGCTTTTTACGGGAGAATGCGCCCGCAGCGGAGAAGAAAAATCATTTCCACTATCGAGAGAACTGCTGTCGTCCATGGCAATTCTCTTGTCGTGACAATGCGGGCTATCGCTTCGTGCCGAAGTCCCGAAACTCCTTCAGCCGATCGGCGGCCCGCTCGAGCTGCTCGTGCATGTCGATCTTCCAGACACCCCCCTCGCGACGCAGCCGGTAGTCCGTCTGGAATCCGATAACGTTCTCCACGGGATGATCAACGCACTTCATCGTTATCAGGGCCGTGTCCCCCTTTACCTCCCGGCGAATAACTTTCCATTCGGCTCCTTCGGGGAAGCGGCTTGCAAAGTCGTTCTGCCAGCTCGCAGCCGGATAATCCTTCAGGCGGTTTATTGCCGCGACCGTATCACCGGTCAGATGCTCACCTATCTCGGCGAGCTTTCCCGACTGCGCCTTCTCCTGGACGGCGCTGAGCGTCCGCTCCGGCGTGCTCTCACCCGAAGAGCAGCAATACCAGCAGGGCAGCAGCAAAACAATGAGAAGCGCACTGAATTTTTTCCCTGTGGAGATCATATCCATTCCTGTATCATCCCGAACCGGCGCTACTCCCAGAACTTTCCGTAGGAGAGGCGCTCCTTCAGGGAGAAGAAATCACTCCCCTTCGGAACATCCCTGAGCTTCGTTTTCAGCGTCTCCTGATCAATCAACTCCGAAAAGGGGACCGCCTTCAGATCGAAGTTATCGGTAACCGAGACCATCACGCCGAAGGTGTCTTCCGAGAAGAATTTATACGCCCCGTATCCGAGCATGCTTCCGAGCACCACATCGAAGCTTATCGGCGCCGACGCCCTCGTCTCATAGCCGATCTGCTTCGGCGTAATCTTGACCTCCAGACCGGTCCGCTCATGGTAGAGCTCCTTGACCTTCTCGGCAAAGATATGGGCGATATTCGCCTTGCCGTAGATTATGTTTCCGTGCCGGTCGGTCTCGGTCGGCTTCAGGCCATCGGGCAGCTTATCGGCGAGCCCCTCGGCAATCGCGATGATTCCGTAGGGGCGGCGGTTGTTCTCCCGGGCGATGATGACATCGGTTAGCCTGCTGGCCATCGCATCGACATCCAGGATCTCATCCTGAATATCTTCCGAAGAGATCATCATTATCGCCTCGGCGGCAATGCCCGCCGCGTAGGTAATCCAGCCGGCCTTCCTCCCCATCAGCTCGATGATGTGAAAGCTGTCCGTCGCCTGCGCGTCCGCCTTGAGATCGAGCATGATATTGTGCGCGGCATCGACGGCAGTCCAGTAACCGAAGGTCCAGGGAATCCCGTAGTAGTCGTTGTCAATGGTCTTCGGGATGTGAATGATCGGCAGCCCCATCAGCCAGAGATAATTTGCCGTTTTCAGGGTATCATCACCCCCGATTGAAATGAGCGCGCCGATCTGAAAGTATTCACAGGCATCGATGATATTCCTCAGCCGGACGTTCTTCTCCGGGTCCTTGAGATCCTCGACGGCCTGGATCTTCTTTCCCGGATTGGCCCGCGACGTCCGGAGATAGATCCCCCGATCATTGCGCACCCGTGATATATCACCGGTAATATCCTCATAGTGAACCCCCTTCTTGAGCCTCGGATTGTCCTTGTTGAAATCCTGGATGAACTCGTATCCCCGGTAGAATCCGACCACCGGGATATTGTGATCAAGAAAGTTCAGGGCGGTCGAGGAGATCACGGTGTTTGCGCTCGGCGCAGGACCGCCGGAAAAGATAACGCCCACCTTTTTATGTTTTAGCTTTGCTCCCATGATAATCCCTCAAAATAGTTCTCTGTGTGCTGTACATCCTGCTATCGATCCCTTTGCTGTTGATAGTATAAAAATAATAGCTGCATATCTGTTCGATGATAACCGTGATGATGATCGGCACCGCAACAAAATTCTTCCACCCTCCATAAAGAGGATACACTCCGCCTGACCGCAAATACCCAAAAGCGAAGAGGGTGATAACAGCTTCCGCTCCGTAAATGTACAGTTCATGTATACAATATACTGAATTAAATGTACAGTTTAAATCATTTCATGGGGAAAATAAATTCACGCGGAGGCGGGCGGAAAATGCTCCCGTGATTGCCGGCTGCCGCCGTTGAAGGGAAAGTGATTGACATCCCCCTTTGGCAAAAGCAATTCCCGATAGACGAAAGCCGGCAAACGCCATTTCTCTTATTCTTTACCATGACATCAGGAGTTACATGGGAAACAGAATTCTCCGGACTGTTTAAAAAATAAAAGAAAGTTGCCAATAAGGGGGCATTTTGATATACTCGGCGAGCAGGCGGCCAGGATTGCCGCCGAAGCCACAATCACGGGATATGATATTTGTGGCGGAGCGAGCGATGATATCAAAATGCTCCCTTGGATCTGTAAGAATAATCGACGTTATGAGCGTTAAGCAAATCACGTGTCTGATTGATTGGAAATGTGCCAAACAGCAATCGGGCGATAGCATCGCCAGTTCTGTTTCAATAAATAATAATACCTTAGAGAATACAGCCTGAAAAAACAGAGAGGTTACAATTGCGATGGAAATTACAATCGAAAAAATAGAAGAGGGCGAGCTCAAGAAGCGGGGCGTTTACAGCTGGCCGGTATGGGAGAAGGAAGTATCCCGGTTCGACTGGTCCTACGACAGCACCGAGGAGTGCCTCCTCCTGGAGGGAAAAGTCGAGGTGGAGATGCCCGACGGCAAAAAGGTGGAATTCTCAAAGGGCGATTTCGTCACCTTCCCACGGGGGCTCTCCTGCACGTGGAACGTCAAGGAGCCGGTGAGGAAGCACTACAACTTCAGGGATTAGGCCGGGATCGGTCAGGATCATTCTTCCACACCTTTTATAGGCCATTTGGGAATTGGACCTTTTATTTTTCTTGTTTTTTCTAACGGCTTTAATATTCTATCTACCAATGTAGAATAATCAATATCGGTTGAATGACAACTGCCAGTTGAGGTATACACTCCAGGCATACCTTCTATTTCTACAAGCATTGTTTTATTGTCGTCTTTTTTCTTTTTGCTATTCATTTTAGCCTCTGTATTGAATATACAATTCTCATAAAAGAAATCAAATTAATATAACTTTGCGACATAATCAGCTATATTGTAACTGTACTGAACTAAATCCTCAATTACAACTTTTTCCTGTATAATCTTAAATGAATTATTTCTACTATCAATGTTGACCACTCCGATAACCTTATCAGTTAATTTACCAGTTTCATGATTCCATTTAAGAATTGGAGTGCTAATTACAAATTTAATACTCTTTGTTCTATCAAGTTGATCTTTATCTAATTTAAAAAATTTCCTATCAACATTCATAAAATCAACGATTCTATGTTTCCCCTCGGGATCATTATAAGCCAAACCTGCAACACCCTGCTTTGTTATAAGCCCTAAATCCTTATCTCGATCATGCTCCATATTGTAATGATAAACGGTTTTGAATTGTTTTTGAAAAATAAATGGCCGAAGAAATTTTATAAATCGTTTCCATACAATGATTTTAAATTTAACCAGCATTACATTAACTCTAAATTCAATACCCAATTCCTTAAAAATGTTTAAAGATTCTTCAACCAACTTGCCAATTATATCCGGTCTAATCGTATCAAATTGAATAAATTTATTCAAAGTTCCCATTACAGCTGTTAAATTGTATATTAGAAAAATAGCAATTGCTAACAAAACAAACAATATCTTTAATACATAACTGAAAAAATTCAATTGACTGATCAAATCATCAAGGGTCCTGCAATTATCAGGAATAACTATTAACAAATTACTAACCATAAACAACAGTATGGGTATAAGTATAATATAAAATCTTCTCATTCCACCCTCTTCTGCTTTATTGAATTCCTATGCAAAATAAATTAATTACATCACTTCGATTCGATTTGAAATTACACTAACAATATTTATTGAAATGCTATGGTCTTTTCTAAAATATTGGCAATCGGTCAATTAACAACTAGCTACATCCTCACGGCACGTAGTAGTACCCCACCCCGTTTCCGGGACCGGTGAGGAGGGGCCTGTAGCCGTTGTCGGGACCGTACATTTCGTGAAGGGCATCCTCCCTTCCGGCGCCGCTGTTGTACTCCCAGGAGGGATCCTCGGAGACGACGTGCTTCCAGATTTTGATGTTGTCCCAGTAATTGTATCCGTATTGTTCATTAAGGACAAAGGTCATTAATCCTTTATAATATGTAGCACCCTCCGTATCTATTATCGCGGTTGTTGAAACATATTCCTGACCGTTGATAAATACCCGTACAGTCTTGTTATCCGAGAGGCTTCGATCCTCCGCCCATACGACATAAACATGTGTCCATCCCGTCCAATTTAAATTTTTACTCGCAACTACAACTCCGTTAACATTTATTTTAATAATTTTCTGGCCCCAGTAATCACAGGTAAAGTGTACATTGTTATTCCCGAAAACAAAATGGCTGTATATGTAATATTTCCCCGAAGGAGGATTACAACGCAACCAGAAAGATGCCGTTCCCCGAGATGAAGTTTTTTCAGCATCACCGAAAGGGTACATGTAGAAAATATTAGTATCGATATGCTCTGGTGAGGTTTCATACTGATAAATACACTTTCCGAACTTGCCGGTCGTACAGGACAACTGATTCCCGCTGTAACTCGGCACGGTGTCATAAATTTCCGCCTCGACAATATCATCCAGGCTCTCCAGCCTGCTCCAGTAATCGGGACGAGGCAGTATAAAATATCCGCTCATCGGATCGATATAGCACTGATACGGCTTCGGAGCAATCCGATTAATATCGCTGAAGAGGATCATCCTGGCCACCGGAACCAGCGCAAGGCCGTTACTATCCACAATATTTTTCCCGTTCTCGACAATCCGGAAGTATTTTCCGGGCTCGAAGGCTCCATTTATCCCTCGGTCGAAGAGAGAGGCGATTGACAAATCGTAGGTAAAATCGGTCCCCTCCGAGAGCGGGAATCCATCATCCTTGAACAGCCTTCGCGGCGGATGCCCGAAGGTGGCGAAGCCGTTCTCGCAGTTCCTGGCATCCTCGAGCTCTATTCGAATCGCGCCGGTTCTGAAATTCCAGACGAATTCCGCGCTCAGGGGATTTTTCGCGAGATCCCTTATGTTCATAACGGCAACCCGGTAACGGGAATTGTCATTCAACCGCCCGTAGGGGACGAATATGATCGATCTCCTGCCGGCATCATAGCTTATCGCTCCCGCGACGATATCCTCTCCGTCCTCAACACGAAAGGTTTCCGGCGTTATCGACAGAGGATTGATGTCCTCGTTGAAAGTGGCCACTATCGAGACGCTCTCGGTGGGGCATGCCGCATTATGCTCCGGGAGGGTCGAAACAATCTCCGGTGAAGCCATGTCCTCCTCCGAGCCGGTTATAAAGCTCCATGAATAATCAGCGTCAAGCGCTCCCCCCTCCATATCCCGGACATCTTTTTTCAGCATTGCCGTGTATGCCGTATGCGGAATCATCGGCTCTTCGGGCTCGAATATGGCGATGCTGTTCTCGTGAAAGGCAATCTCCCCCCGCAATACATTGCCAAACTCATCGACAACATGCAAGGCCTCGCTATCGATTGACGCGATATCAATCTCCTTGTTGAAGGATACGAGTATCGATGTGTTTGTCGGCACATCAACTAAACCCGGCTCGGGATACACATACGCCACTTCCGGCTTTATATATTCGCTGGAGGGTGAAGAAATATCATAAAAGAGGCTATTACAGGATATGAGAGAGAGTGATACGGCAACGATGGAAAACTGAAACATCCCTTTCATGTGCACCTCCTGTCATAAACGACTTTTTCTTTCTGTAGCGCGCCCGGCCGGCGAATTGCATACAAACAGAGCGTTATCGTTGTTCGTCATCCGCCACTGCGCCCCGATCCTTAACAAAAGAATCAGAGAACTGACAATCGCTCGTTGAGCTCATCTTCGGTGATCGAACCCATGACCTGACCCTGTGCCCGCGGGGAGAGCTTATTCCCGAAGGTTGATGATGACAGAGGTCTCAAAATGACGCCGAAACGCCGGTGATGATGGAAACAAAGGATATCCTCCCCTCTCTTTCGAAGATGCTTCCGTATTCAGCGCCGATAACGCCGCTGAGCGAGCCTCCCAGAAAGCCCCCCAGCACAAGGCCTCCCCTGACGAGCGGCTGCATTCTGCTCTCCTTCCGCTCACCGGATTTTCGGTTCCCGGCATCGTAACTGATGGTGTTATAACTGACCCCCGACGAAAACTCCGGAATCGCAAAAAACCTCCCTGCGGCAAAACGATACCCGACAATGAGCACAACCGGTATCATCGTCGCTCGATCCACTGCATCTCTTCCCCGGAAACTGAAATAGCCGAGATCAATCCCGATCTGTACATCCTTCAGGAAAATATCTTCAAAGCCTCCCCGCATCGAAACGCCGTACCCCGGATAAGCGAGATCCTTAAGATAGCCCGTGGGCCACAGATAACTCAGGCGAAGCGAAAAGGCAAGCGGAGGGAAAAAGCTCTTCTTCTCACCGCTCATATTTACCCGCAGCTTGTCCGCAACCCGTCTGGTAATGACCGTTGTCGTACCTCTGATATTTCCGAGTGAATCAACCTCCTGAGAGTCGACCAGTATCACCGATCGCTCCTTTACGCTTACCACCTTGATGGTAATAACGAAACTTTCGAGCTTATCCACGCTCCCGATGATGACAAAATGAGCGGAGAGAATCTTCCCTATCTTAACGGCGCAATTCTCATCATTACACTCGGCAGCCTGCTTTTCCCGCTCCTTCAGGAGGAGATCTATCTGATTTCTCTCGAGAATATCAAAATACTGCGTCTTGAACAGATTAATCTCAACCTGATTGCGGACAATACGGGAAATTCCTTCAGACGTGTTGTTGGCCGTAAAATTGAGCACGGCAACTCTCTTCGCAACCGATCCGGTATCGGACCGGGCAGAGGTGCTTAGCAATATGGAAAAGAGGAGCACCGCGCTGCGCCAGAGCAACCTCCCGTGTGCTGTCTTCACAAGAACCCCTGTTGTGCTTTTTCTATCTGATGATTTTCGAAATCCGCTCTGCAATCCTCGTGCAGGCTGCGGGAATCTCATCAATCGAACGAACGGTCTCCGACGTATAGAATACGATCTTCGAATCTCTGACACCGACTACTTTTGCAGTGATGGTATAGGTTCCCTCCAAATCCTCAACCGATCCCAAAAGCATAAGACCTATCCTTCCCCCCTCTCTCCCCCTCCTCATATTTATCACCCGGGAGCTCCCGCTCAGCTCGACAAGCTTCTTCGCGATGGTATCGGCAGCCAGGAGCGCAATCCTCCCCTTCACATTAACAGCAACAAAGGGTTGCACGCCCAACTGCATCACTCCCTCCGGAATCTCTCTCCGTGCCTTTTTCTCATGGATTATCCGTTTATCGATCCCACCGTCACCCGATTGCACCACATCTTCTCTTTTTTCCTCAATCCTTTCCTCGGGAGCTGTAATAAATTTGAAGGAGAGGTAAATGCCTGATGATAGTATCGTAAGAGATATGACAGCCGACGCGAAGACCAGAAGAGCACTCTTCACAATAGTTGTGCCCACGCCCATTTTCTTTATGGCAAAGAAAACAGAAGTAACAATTCCGAAGATAAAACTGTATTTACCGGCTTTCCTCAGGGTCCGTATAAACTGCTCGCTCTTGATGTTTCGGATATGCTTTTGCACTTCAGGCGGGATCGGTTCGGCAAAACCGTACCTTTCGAGAACTTCGGCAAATTGAGAGGTATCCGTATTCATAGGAGATCCTCGAGCTTATCTATCCCCTTCTTCCTTAAATAATCCAGAACTCTCTTAACGATCTCACCGTACCGATAGCGAACCTGCCTTTTATTCCAACCCAGCTGTCTCCCGGCCTCCTCGTAGGTAAAGTGGCGAATGGCTATGAGGTCGAAGAGAACTCGCTCCCGCTCATCGTTGAAATTTGCTGTTTCATCAAAGGCTTCTTCGAGAATGATTCGCACATCCCTGAACCCGTTTACAAAAGAGAAGCCTACGTCGTCAGCAACCTCATCGAGCTCCACGCTCCCACGTGACTTCTTCCGGAAATGCGAGAATATCTGCAAACGCAACGCGCCGTAAAGCCACTTTCTCCTGTTCTCGATTGTTTCAAGCTTCTCATAGAATTTTATAAAAACCTCCTGACAGATATCCTCTGCATCTTCAATATTCCCCACCTTTGTATACACGATGCTGAACACCAGTGGATAGTAATCACCATACGCCTCAGCAAACTCTCTGTTCTTCCAGAACATAGTGGCGTTTTACCCTAACCAGAATAAGCGATTCATATTCATAAAAAGTGACAAAAAAAGATATCGAAAGCTCAAAAAGTCAAGAGATGACACCTTTCTCAGTACCAATTACCAGAAAAAGCCCTCTGAACGGGACAAATCGACTCAATTTACAACGAAATAAACGACGGAGAGATATATTTATAGCATCTCTAAAACCGGTAGTTATAGTAAACGCAATTACTGCTCAGTATTGTACAATTTCGAACAATTCCTGTAAATTACTTTTTTCAAAATCGAAGTATATTTTCTTGACATCAACCGCTCCCGGGGAATACTTTTTTATGCGCATCGGAATTCCGGGAGACGGAATCGGCTGAATAATTCCGTAACATATGAACACCGGGAGTAACCTATAATGGGACCCCCTAAAAAGCGGATGCGGCCGTTCATCAGTGCCTGGTGAACCCGAACACGGGAAGATAAAATCTTCAGTCAAAGGAGTGTGCGGAAGAATATGTTCACCATGAAATTAAAGCGCGTGCCTATCATGCTGCTGATCATGGCATGCTGCGCGCTCTCCTGCTCCGACGAGTCCTACGATCCCATCGAGTTCAAGATCGTCTGTGTCGGCGGCGAATTCGAGGGATATTATATCGTCGACGGGGGATCATTGAAAGCCATCGACAACCCGATCGGCGTCGGGAGCAACACCTTCCAATTCGAAAAAGAGATCGACGAGCTCGATTATCTCGAGATAAGCGCAACCATCGAAGCGAACAAGAACGCCTCCATAACCATTAAAGTCTATCGCGACGACGATAAGGTGAAGGAGGCTACGCTGAGCGTAAATGAGGATGATGATAACCGAACCCTTGAGCTCGATTACGATTACGGGGAAGAGAATGAGGGCTCTGAAGAAACCACCGGCGAGTGATCTCTTCCCGAGGCAGGATAACGAATATCAATAAGAGCCGACCACGCGACCTCATACGAGAGATGTTTCAATGCTGAGTTATGAGATACAGGATGCGACCAAAGCGCTTACCATTTCGCGCTCGCTGAAGCGGTATGCCCCTCCCTTCACGATTGTGGGAAGATACCGGTTGATAGACAACGGGGTCGATCCCGAAGCGACGGTGCAGATTGAGGCGAACGGGAGGCTCATTCACGAGGCGTCTACCGGCAACGGCCCCGTGGACGCCCTCGCGAAGGTGCTCAAGAAGGCGCTCACCCCCCTCTTCCCCGAAATTGAAAGCGTCAAGCTGATCGACTACCGCGCGAATATCATGGACGCGAAGCGGGGAACCAGCACCGATGTCGAGGTGACCATTATCTTCACCGACGGCGATGAGGTGTGGAAGGTGTATTCACTCTCCGAGAACATCAACGCGGCATCCTTTCAGGTGCTCCTGGACGGATTCGAATACGCCATCCTGAAAAGCGGATCGAAGCGCCCGCGAAATGAGCAGCTCCGGTGAAGATCGCATCCCGAAGTGCTCTTCCTCAAATTGATAGAGCATGATAATCCCACAGAGGGACGCAGAACAGCACTTCTCACGCAGGACGCTTCTTATGTCTCGCATCAGTTTCCGCCTCCCGCGCAGACGGGTGCTCTCCGTGCCAGGGCATGAAACAAAGGGCTGCTCAAAAAAAGTTGATGGAATAGCGCACCTGCGTTATCTTCGAAATCCGTGGTTTACAAAACTTTCGGAGACCCGTATAATTCCGGCACGAAGCGCCGGATCACACGGAGCGGCGAAACAGCATGATACAATTAAAAGATCTGAACATAGCGGGAGAGCTCGTTCTCGCGCCGATGGCGGGCTACACCGATTCGCCCTTCAGGAGGATCGCCAGAAAACAGGGCGCCGTTCTCGTCTTCTCCGAGCTCATCAGCGCGCAGGGTATCGTCAGCGAGAGCAGGAAAACGCGGGATCTGCTGCGCTTTACCGAGGAGGAGCGCCCCATCGGCATTCAGCTCTTCGGGAATGATCCCGACATCATGGGTGAAGCGGCTCGGCAGGTCTCGGCGCTCAAACCGGATATCATCGATATCAATTTCGGATGCTGCGCCCCGAAGGTCTGCAAGAGCGGATCGGGAGCCGCCCTCCTTCGGCAGCCGGAACACATGAAAGCCATTGCGGAAAGGGTCATCGACGGGGGAGAGGCTCCGGTTTCGGCGAAAATAAGGATCGGCTGGGACGCGCACACCCTGAACTACATGACCGTCGCCCGGGCACTGCAGGACGCGGGCATCTCCCTCATCACCGTACACGGCAGAACCCGATCACAGCGGTTTGCCGAGGAGGCGAACTGGAATATCATCCGTGAGATTAACCGGGACCTCTCAATCCCCGTGATAGGGAATGGCGATATCAGATCCCATTCCGAGGCACGGGAGCGGCTGCGATATTCAGGATGCCCGGCCGTGATGATAGGGCGGGGAGCCCTCGGCAATCCCTGGATTTTCTCGGGGGAAACGCCTGACCTCGGCGAGCGCATCGATCAGATCAGAGAGCATCTCGGGCTCATGATGGCCTTCTACGGCCAGCGGGGGATAATCCTCATGAGGAAGCATCTGGTGAAATACATGCACGGGATCAAAAACGCCTCCCGGACGAGAAACCGGCTCGTTCACGCAGAGAGCATCGAGGAGATTCACCGGATTCTGGACTCGATGATTGAGTAGCCGGATATCTCTGTTCACTCAGCAGCAAACACCACTACCGCGATTATGACTCCTAATGTTCCCTTTACTGCTTAAACAATTAACCGCAGATGGACGCAGATTATTTTATTTGAAACGAGTGACAGGTAACAAGTGACACGTTAAAAAGACATACGATTACCAATCACTATTCACTATTAACTATTAACCCGTTACTACTTCCCCTTCCCCTTCCCCATCTCCTCGTCGCGGAGTATCTTTCGAAGGATCTTTCCCACGGCCGATTTCGGAAGCTCTTTTCGGAACTCGACAACCTTCGGCTGCTTGTAGGGCGCGAGCTTCTCCTTGCAGAAATCGATGACCTCCTTTTCGGTGAGGGTCTCCCCTTCTCGGGGCACGATGTACGCCTTGACTGTTTCGCCGCGATACTCATCGGGAATTCCCACGGCAACGGCATCGGCAATCTTGGGATGCTCGTAGAGCACCTCGTCGATCTCCCGCGGGTATATATTGTAACCGCCGGCAATTATCATATCCTTCTTCCGATCGACGATAAAAACATAGTCATCATCATCAAAATAGGCGATATCACCGGTAGAGAGCCATCCATCCCTGAGCTGCCCCGCCGTTTCCTCGGGATTGTTCCAGTACTCCTTCATGACCAGCGGGCTCCTGATAACAATCTCGCCCGGTTCCCCCCGGGGGACCTCCTCCACGCCCTTTTCAACATCGACAATGCGAATATCGGTATCGGGGAAGGGGATACCTATCCCACCGCTCTTCTTGAGGCCGAGAACGGGGTTCGCGATGCCGAGGGAGGTGGTCTCGCTCATGCCCCACCCCTCGCTGTAGTTGATGTTCATATCCCGGGCCTTCTCAATGAGCTCTACCGGCATGGGACCGCCTCCGCTGTTCAGGAGCCCGAGCCGCCTGGCGAGGTTCAGCTCATCCGCCTTCGGGTGATTGATAACCGCGTTTATCATGGTGGGAACGGCCGGGAAGAAGGTAATCTCATTGAAATTCGCGATGATACCCATGAGCTCATCGATCTCAAAGCGGGGAACCACTATCTGTGTTGCGCAGCTGAACATACCCCAGCTCAGGGCGACAATGGCACCGTAGACGTGAAAATAGGGAAGCACCGAGAGCACGTTCCGCCGCTCCGGCGCGATATACCCGATTGTCGCCGACCCCCAGAGCGCGCACTGCAGCGTCGCCGCAACGAGATTCCCGTGGGTCAACACCGCCCCCTTGGGAATGCCGGTTGTTCCGCCGGTGAACTGTATGAGCGCCGGATCATCCGGGACTATATCAACGCGGGGGCGCTTCACGCTCGTAACGGCATCCATGAGCAGCGAGAAGTGATGCCACCCCTCCTCCAAGCCGAGATCCTCCGGCGTGCTCCGGGGAATCCCGTCGATAAAATCGGTTACCCGTGTGACGATCACCCGGGGAATCTCAACCGCCTCGAGCATCTTCCGGACGTTCTCAATGAACATATCGAAGGTAAACAGCGCGGTCATGCCGGTATTCGCCGCAACGGCCTTGAGCTCCTCGGCGGTATACATGGGGTTGAGGTTGACCACAATCGCACCGAGCGACATGACCGCGTAATACGCTATGACGAACTGCGGGCAGTTGGGAAGATGCACGCCGACCCGATCCCCCTTCCGCACGCCCAGCGACTGAAGGGCGGTTGCCATGATCAGAACACGCTGCCGGAGCTCCCAGAATGTCATCTCCGTGCCGTAAAAGTACAGCGCTGTTTTGTCCGGAAAGCCGCTCACCGGAATCTGAAGTATTTCATGCGCAGGAATTCTCGGATAGCGAATCGTGGTGGGGACACAGTAATCATAATGGCGATGCCAGGGCTTCTCCTCCATGGTTTCCTCCTTGTAAATAAACCCTCTGATCACATCATCTACGATCCTGAGACACTCACATTATGGAAAGGAAAAAAATTAGACGGGATAACAGGATTTCATGTTGTGGTTATTCTTATTCCCTTTCTCCTTATCTTTTGCGAGCCTCATCATCGTTTCAACTGAATTAAACATTTAAACACTCTGTTCAGATTATCAGGATTGAAAAAATTTCCTTATCATCCCGTAATCCGGTCTGGACTTTTAAGCTTTTCCAGGAAACAAGAGAAACCCTCTACACATAGAAGAGCGCCAGCGATTCAGCAATACATGCCGGTTTATCCTGCCCCTCAATCTCGATATTATGAGTGGTGGTCATCATTATTCTTCCGCCGGAGCGTTCTTCAATATCCGCCAGGACCATTCTGCTCCGAACCCGCGAGCCGGCCGGTACGGGGTTGATGAACCTGACCTTATTGAGCCCGTAGTTAATGGCCATCTTGATTCCCTCCGGCATGTATTTGCTCGAGCCGCTCAAAACCGGTATCAGTGAGAGGGTGAGAAAACCGTGTGCAATGGGTCCGCCAAAGGGGCCCTGCTTTGCCTTCTCGACATCAACGTGTATCCACTGATGATCACCGGTACATTCGGCGAACTGATTTATTTTCCCCTGATCAATCTGAACCCAGTCGCTCACTCCCATCTCCTGGCCAATCATCTCTTTGAGCTTTTCAACCGGTATAAATTCCATGTCATCCTCCCTGCGTTATTTCTGTGGCCTGTTCTGCACGATCACGTCAACCTCCTCCTGTCAGCTATCCCGCACTATATGGCAGACGATACTATCGATAATGGAAAATACTAGGAGGTCAAGCACAATACAAATGATCATTATCACCCCCGGAGGGGCCATACCCTATTACCCGCACCATGATGAAACGGAGATGGCAGAAAACTCATCGCCCGGATTGACGCATTGTTGCAAAACTTTCTTTACAATTTTCGCCCCTATCGTAATCTCGTTCTATAATGAACGCGGGTGCTCATCGTCTCCTGACTCAACACGTAATCAGCAGCGAACTTTGCAGTGAAAGCGAGGTGTATGGATGAATATACTGATCTTCGGGCCAAACGGAAGCGGCAAGGGAACGCAGGGGGCCATCGTACAGAAAAAATACCAGATTCCCCATATCGAATCGGGTGTGATATTCAGGGAAAACATCACAAAGGGAACAGCGCTCGGGAAAAAGGCGAAGGAGTTCATCGATAGAGGCGACCTCGTTCCCGACGACATAACCATCCCGATGATACTGAGCAGATTGAAAGAGGACGATTGCAGAGAGGGCTGGCTCCTCGACGGTTTTCCCAGAAACGGGGCACAGGCACAAGCTCTGAATGAAGCTCTTGATCGGGAGAATATCTCGCTCGATTATGTCATCGAAATCGTCCTGGATCGAGAAACGGCGAAAAAGAGAATTATGGGAAGGCGATTGTGCGAAAACGACAACAATCACCCCAATAACATCTATATTGAGGCGATCAGGCCACGAGAAAAAGACGGTGAGCTTGTCTGCAGAGTCTGCGGTGGCGCGCTTTCAGCAAGAGCCGATGATCAGGACGAGGGGGCAATTGATAAACGCCACGCCATTTATTACGACCGTGATGAGGGAACGCTCGCATCAGTTGAGTACTTCAAGCAGATTGCACGGGACAACAACGGCCGCCCCCGCATCATTGAGCTGGACGGAAAACCCGGTGTCGAAGAGGTCAGCGCTGAGCTCCTCTCGCAGCTGAAGTAAGCCGCCCCCGCCATTCCGTGGAAGGGGATCCGAAGTGTGCCCCGGGACCCGGTTTTTCTGTACGGTCGTTTTATCAACACAATTCTCTCCGGGAGTCCCATGACAGGTACGAGAAAAGCTCTCTATCCGATCGCGATTGCCACTCTCGTGAATTTCGGCATCGCGCTCCTCTGTCTCAAATACCGCGGGATTGCAGCCTTTCTGGGATATCTTACCGGAACAACAGCAAGTGCGACGCTCTCGTTTCTGTGGTTGCTCGGCGCCCTCAGGGGAATGCGATCAAACATCCTGGTTCTCCTCACAGTAACCCTCGCGGGATTTATCCTGCGAGTCGTCATTCTGGCGATCTTTGCTCTGGGGGGATATTTTATTTTCAGAATGAATTACACCTTCTTCGCACTATCATTCCTCGCCGGCACTCTTGTGAGCCTCATCGTTGAAGTATGGTTTTTCAACACGGTGCGCATATCCTAAAAAAAATTGTAGTTGTTTTTAGGAGGGGATTTGATATATTTTAATGGTAGATATCGGAAACCCCATTCTTCTCTGAGAAGTGGTATGCCATGGCAATTAATCCGAAAGAATTAGAATCACTGAGCAAAGAAGAAATCATTGAGAAGTTCATAGCATATCGTAAAAAAAATGAAGAACAATCGCTCATGATGGACCTGGGACTCTACTACAAATACCTGGTAGAGTCCGCTTCCGATGTAATATTCTTACTTGATAGTTCCGGGAACTTTCTCTTTGTCAACGAAGCCGGCGAAAAGCTGTCGAAATTCTCACGCGATGAAGCAGTCGGTATGCACTATTCTGAATACATCCCGGAAATCGAACTGGAGCGAGCACGGATTGTCTTCGAGCTGGTGCTCAAAGAAGGACGGGTATTCCATAACGAAAAGATGAAAACCTATGATAGAGACGGCAATCTCACATACTTTATTGCCAACTTCTCACCGATACGATTTGAAGATGGCAGCGTTATCGGCCTCATCGCCATCCTGAGAGACATCACCGACATGCACCTGATGGAGAAGAAGCTTCGAGAAAACACCATCAGGCTGGAAGAACGTATTCGGGAGCAGTTCCTGCAGGCTGAAGAGATGAAGCGGCTGAAAACCCTGAACGATGAAATAATCGAGAGCGCTCCCATCGGCATATTCACGCTGGAACCAACCGGGATTATCCTCAGTGATAATCCGGCTTTCAGACAGCTCATGGGGCAGGAGGCCAAAGAAACCACTATCGGCATCAACCTCTCCGAACACCCCGGCTTTAAAGAGTCAGGGATGCAAAAACTCCTCGATGATGCCGTTCTCAGGAAAAAACCGGTACAACAGGATAATATCGAATATGTCCCGCCCTCCCGGGACAGAAAACTCAATCTTAACGTGCGAATGAATCCGCTCCTCGACACCAACATGAAGGTCAAGAGCATCCTGGTCATGGTCGAGGACATTACCGAACAGATGAAAATCGCAAACAAGATGAAGCGGTCGGAGAAGCTCTCCGCCATGGGGCTGCTCGCAAACGGCGTCGCCTTCGAGCTGAAAGTTCCCCTCAATCTCATGACAATGGATCTCAACTTCATCGAAAAGAACATCGACGACAAGAGCCCGGTGGCTGATTATGTACATTCGCTCAAAAATGAGCTGGAGCGCATTAAGAAAATCCCCGATCAGCTGCTGAGCCTCTCGAAGCCCGAGGAGGAAGCCAAGGAAGTCTTTGATCTGCACAAGATCCTGACCGCCCATCCCATCCAGGCAACCCTGAACAGGCTCCAGAAAAACGGGTACAAGGTGACGACCTCCTACTCGGAGAAGAGCCCGCGCGTCAGGGGCATACGCAATCAATTGATACAGGTCCTGCTGCATCTCATTTCCAACGCGGAGGACGCCATGCCCGACAAGGGCGAGCTCGTGCTCTCCGTTGATTCGGTATCAGTAAACAGCAGCACCTTCGCCTCCATACTGGTCGAAGATAACGGAATCGGCATTCCGAAAGAGAACCTTAAAAGTATCTTCCAGCCCTTTTTTACCACCAAGGGGAAGAAGGCATCCGGACTGGGACTGATGGTAACCTACTCCATCATCGAAAACATGGGGGGAACTATCGGGATCAAGAGCTCTCCCGGGGAAGGCACCTCGGTAAAGATCCTCGTACCGGCCGTTAACGAATGAAAACCGGAGATTGATGTATACGATGCGATCAAAATCGGAAAAACGAGAATTAATCAAATACGCTTCAGTCGAATCGCTGTTCGAAGAAGAGGGGTACTATATTTACACACCCGATGATGCGGAACCGGGAATATGCCGCGAGGACGACAGGATTGAGCGCGATACGGAGACACCCTCTCAGTTTGTTGTCACCAGCCGGGTCGAAAAAAAACCGGGGAAAGTACCGGATATTCCGGTGGAGATTGTCGAGAAAGAGGCTGACTACGATATCCCCTCGATTACGAGCTATTTAAAATGGCATATGGAACGGATCTCCCAGAACGTCATCGGCCGGGATGAGATTATCAAACAGGCGATGTATGCCATACTCACCCAGGAGCATCTCCTCCTCCTGAGCAGAACCGGCATGGCAAAATCATACCTTGCCAATTATATCTTCAACACCTTCGATAATGTTCGGGTCTTCTCATCGCAGGCGAGCAAGGACCAGACCCCCGATAACTATTTCGGCCCCTATAACATTGAGGAGTTCAAAAAGGGAATCATTCGCCATAATATTCACGGCTCCATTATCGAGGCCGATCTTGTTTTTCTGGATGAGTTTTTCGACGCCAGTGATGTTGTGCTCCGATCGCTCCTCTCCGTTCTCAACGAGCGGAAGTTCATCAATGGTCCCGAGATCATCGATGCGGCGGTACATTCGACCATCGCAACAGCCAACTATATGAGAATCAATGAAGTCACCGAGGCGGTGCTCGACCGTTTCATCTATAAGGCCATTATTCCGGAAGATTCGAATATGTACTCTCAGCTCCTTATCGATCATACCTATGCGTTCAGCCGCGGCAAGCCAACCGAACCGGAAAAGAAAATCCCCTTCAGCCAGATAATACACATCTCCGAAATCATCAAAAACAACAACAGGGATATTCAGGTTACCATTCCCGACACCGTGTTCTTTATGAAAAATGTGATCACCAACAAATTCGTTTCCGAAATGCGACGGAGCGAATATAATTTCTTCATCAGCCCGAGAAAACTGGCGAAGTCGGCGGATTTTCTGAGAGCTGCCGCCCTTCTCGACAACCGGCATGAAGTATCCATGGATGATGTAAAAAGTTTGTATCTGATGCTCTGCACGCTGAACAGCTACATCTCGGTGAAAGCACGAGATAAATCCGAAAAAGACGCCTTCCTGGATGCATACGAACAGACCATGGTACAATTCACCTCGACGGGCGCAATTCATCAGATCGAGTTTTTGCTCAATATCAGGAAGCTCCTTCAGGAGATGAGGGAAGATCCGGAAAAGAGGGAACGGCTGAAAGAGGATACCGGCCTCCTCCAGGGGTTGCGGAAGCTCTTCAAGAAGATATTCCCCGGCAAATCGAAGGTGGAGGAGGAGGAGATAACACTGGCAACGCTGAAAAACAGCATAACAGAATTGCATCCGGCCGTTGAAGAAGTACGAGAGCTCAAGGAAGGCATCCTGAAAGACTATGGCAACATACTGTAAGTTCATACGCCAGGGGCAATGCCCCCGGTGAGAGGGATAAAGAGCAGACACCATTCGATGCAAACCCTTCACGATCGACAGGATGCATCTTCCGCGTGAGGCAGATGAAGTGATACAAACATCTTCCAAAAGCATCTCCCGCTCATATAAGCCGAGCACCAATTTCTTTGAATACTGGGACGCTCTGGGATTCTTCGATAATCTTGCGACAATGCTCCCGAGAGAATTTCTGACCATATTCGAAATCGCACGGGTCGTATTCACGCCGGAAACCGTCTCAGATGCACTCACCGCTATCGAGGAGCTCTCACGGGAGGAGCGGATGAAAGCTCCGAACCGGGATGAATCAATACTGATAAACAGAAAAGAGATCTCTTCCCCGCTCAGCGATACGATGGAAATTGCTTTTTTCAAAACCATATACGATTTGAAGAAGTCCCTTCCGCGAGAGCTCGCTCAGGAGGACGATATATTCGACATCAAGCTCCTCACGAAAACACTGCAGGTTCAGAAATTCTATAAATCAGAATACGATCAGTATAAACCGATAACAACAAGCCGTGACGAAACCGGCAAAACAGCGAATCGATTTGAGCAGAAGGTTTACCTCCTCCTGGATCGATCCCGTTCCATGGATCTTAAAATGAGATCCTTTTTCTCCAAATGCCTCGTCGCCGAATTCCTCAGGAGGAAGATGAACACCAATGCCATGATATTCTTTCGATCCTTCGACTCGGATGTCGGAGATCTCCACCGATTGGGGGAAAAAGAGGACTTCCCGCTGTTGATTGAAAAAGTCCTCTTAACAACCACCGGTGGGAGGAGCACCAATCTTCAGTTCGCGATTGAACAGGCCATTGAGGATATCAAACGCGATAAGGATATCATGCGTTCAGAGATACTGGTGGTGACCGACGGTATCAGCAAGATAGACAGATTTAAAATCCTCAGGCTGCTCGGTGACATCAAATTGAACATACTGAAAATCGGTCAGGATCTCGCAGAACCGAATTTTATCGATAAAGAATTCACCCTGCAGCGAAAGTACGCCGCCGCTGAACCTTCTCAGCTGAGCATCAATGACATCCGCAAGAAGCTCTCCGATGCCGAAAGGGGATCGGCACACCTGAACGCACATGAGAAACGCGGTCTGCGATACCTCCTGGAGATCTCCGAGCAGATGTTGAATGACCTCAAAGAAGTCGCGTACCGATTCATTGAGCTTCGCGATCTCAAGCAGGAAGATCTCTTCAAGGTGACCGATGAAACACTGGATTTTATCATTACTGCAGTTGACGAGTTTGAGAGAATCGATCTCGAACGCCTCTCCATTGATGAATTGAAGCGATTGTACAAGCAGGCTTATTTCCTGAACCAGTACCTCGAGCTGTTGCTCGAATTGAGCGAAAACAGAAAAAATCCGCACCTGCAGAATGCTCACGAGCGGCTGCAACAGATCCGCGAGAGATTGCTTCATGAGCCCACCCTCTATGATATGGTTACCCGTGCACGACTCGATGAAGAGAAGGAAATTTTAAAGCTCGCGAGAAAAGAGGTTAAGAAAAAACGTAAGGAAATATCGCGCTCACGACCGCTCACCGCGGAGGAGATCAAAAGAGCACAGCTCATGCTCACCATGAATGCCGGAGAAGGAACTCCCGGACAACTGCTGAGAGTGCTGCTCCTGAAACTGTGGGAGGCGCTCAAAAATCTCTTTACGCGCTGAACCCCGCTCAGAGCTTTTCCCGTTCATACCACGCACATGTTTCAACGAGAATATCGATATTGTCTTTCCTGGGATACCAGTTGATCTCCCGCTTTGCCCTGCTGCAGTCGAGAACGATATTCGAAAGAAGTCCCAAGATATGCTCTTTCGAGAGATAGGGAATATTCAGAGGGCGGAGGATCAGGGAGAGGAAGCGGGTACAACGGGGATTGAGGTGCTTTATATAGCAATCGAGCTTGGCGAGCTCTTTCAGCTTGACCACCTGCTCAATCTGGGTAGGCACATTATCCGATCCGATATTATAGGCCTTCCCCCGTGATCGGGGGGACGTTACTGCGGCAAGGAAGGCATCAACCACATCATCGGGATGAATCATCTGAAGGAGAGAATCGCCGTCACCGGCGACATAGAGCCGATTGGCATCACCCAGTGCCAGCGCCATATACAACATGATAAGAATCATCGGATCATCAACCCCCGCTCCCGCAATAAAGGTAGATCTGAAAATGGTGATATCGGCGCCATGCTTTTCAATATATCGCCAGCATATCTTCTCTGCCCGGAGCTTGTCTCGGCCATAGGCGCTCACCGGTTTCTTCGGATCGTCATGCTTGACCGGAATTGCCTTCGGTTTCCCGTATATATCGGCCGTGGAGAGAACAATAATCTTTTGCACCTGCTTTTCCAGTGCTGCCCTGATAACATTTTCAGTACCGGTAACATTTATCTTCTTCATGAATCTTCTGCCATACCGCGATGGATGTCGCACCTCCATGAGATGATACACAACATCAACACCGGCACACGCTTCGAGCAACAGGTCGTAATCAAGAACCGAACCCTCAATGAATTCCAGCTTCTCGGGAGCACGCTCATCACGCCAGAAATCCATGCCCCTCACCGGAGCCCCTTTTTGCAGAAGTCTTTTTGCCAGTGAACGGCCAACAAAGCTATTACACCCAATTACGAGTGACATGCCTTTCCTCCCCTTTTCATCTCCCGACACATTCAAGACAGCTTCTCGCTGCACCTGCCACCATAAATCATTTACACACTCTATTGATAAATTTTTTCATAGCGCATTGAGGCGATAAAAACGGACCATGAAGCTTCATTCACGAATATACGGCAACAGCATGATTCTCCGGATCCGACTGCTCATCACTATTCCCTCAACCCGCCCCCGGACCGCCGTAACAGGAATTATCTCATAGACGTCCTCTCTTCTCCTGTTATCAGGCGCAACGAGAACCGCCCCCTTTTCGATTGCTATACGAACGCGATTCTTCCGCGATCGTCCTCTCGATGGCAGATACCGAATCGGATATCTGCGCTCCCCATTGTTCTCGGTAAAGATATCGTCACTATTCTCCAGACCCATGCGATCAAGCTCATCATCGGTAAAAACGCCCAGGGAAAGGTCAACATCATTAATCTCGAACACTCCCCCTTTATCGACAACCGCATCACCCGCTGTTGCGATTACCCTTCCGAATTTCGCCACCCCGCCCTGCCTGTAGAAAACAACCTCTCCCGGTTTCACGCTTCGCACCACGTAGGTATTAACCACAACCGACTCCCCTCTGAACAGTGTCGGATTCATCGAATTCGAGGGAACCGTCTCGATCCGGAAGAAGAGCGATACCGGCACGAAGAGAAACAGAAGGATAAGCGTGCTCGCACAACCGAACACACAATAGAGCACTACAGAGTTATACACCGTGAGAATATATTTTTTTTTTCGCATCGACGAGATACAGGCTTCACCCGCTGCCGCAATCCACAGGAATATATGTATGAGCACCAGCGCGATAAAAACGGCAAGGGAGGAGCTCCGAAAATCGACAACAAAGGAAAGGGGGATAAAGAGCAGCGTTAACACACGCAGCGCAAAAAATACTATCCCCTTCGACAGCTCGCCGTTATAGATCTGCCCGAGTCCCGTGCTCAGCAGTGAGAGAAGGATAGCAACTGCCGGATTTCTCTCCGCCGTAACGACCGATCGAATTAACCGTTTTGCCATTGTATATTCTCTAATCAGATACGTCTCACCTCTAACAAGTATACCAGAATGATCGGATCCTCGGGGTGGTGATGTTTGTTTCCCCGATTATAATGCCATCTCCCGTGCATCACCATGAAATACGAGAACAGCATTCCCCCATTTATAAAAAAGATTCGATAAATCGCCTGACCCGCTCTTTGCCCTCGTAAATACCGAAATGCCCTTCGCAGAGTACATCAGCATTCAGCGAGATAAGAAGCTCCAGTGATTGAATATAATCGTCGCGGTTCGAGAGGAGCACTGCGTTAAGCGGGCCATGAACATCCTGCCCGAAGAGAACCATCCTGTCATGCGACTGAACGGTAAACGCTGACGAGCCCGGCGAGTGACCGGGGATGTGAAACATTGTTACCGCGAGGTTCCCGACAGAGAAGCTCTGCTCCTTCTCCGTCACCGCGATATCGATTGAGAGCGGCTCCAGAGTGCTCCCGTACCAGGAGGCAGCGGTGACTTCAGGATCCCCGCTTTCGAGATAGATTGCATCAAGCGCATGTGCAACGAGATCGCAGCCGGTTTCATCCTTTATTCGCTGCGCCCCGCCGGTGTGATCAAAATGACAGTGGGTAATGAAGAGAAAGCGAATTCGTTCGGGTGCCACCCCGCAGGATTGAATATTCCTCATAACGAGATCGTGTCCACGGCCTGTGCCGGCGTCTATCAGGGCGGCTTCCGATCCCTCGCGAATCAGGAAAATGCCCGCGTCGGACGGATGAGAAAGCTCCGCGCCACCCACCTGATAGACATGATCGGTTATCCGCATGGTTACTCTCTTCTTCTCGCGGCGAGCTCACGGGAGAGAACCTCGCGCACCGTATCGGCATCCGGTTCCAGCTCGATGGGCCTGTTGGCGTATCTGCTGGAGACATTTTCAAGGGTCTCTTCGTGATAGCCGACTTTGAACTCGGAGAATTTCAACCCGTGAGCCGTCGAGATAACGATAGTACGGGCATTTCTGGGAATAACCCCGCTCTCAACGAGCTTTAGCAACACCGCAAGAGCAACGCCGGTATGCGGGCAGGAGTACATGCCGGTACGGTCCGCCAGGGCGGCCGCATCGGAGAGCTCCTCCTCGCTCGCCTGTTCGACGATGCCGTCAAACTCCTTGAGGCACCGAATCGCCTTCTCGACTGAAACGGGATCCCCTATCTGAATCGCCGAGGCGAGGGTCTTCTCGGGAACAATCGGCTTGAACTCCTCGAAACCGTTGAGGTATGACAGGTACAGCGGATTCGCCTTCTGCGACTGTGCGAGGACAATGCGCGGTTTGGAATCGATGAGCCCCAGATCGTACATCATGGAGAAACCGTTCCCCAGGGCAGAAACATTTCCGAGATTTCCACCGGGAATAATGATGTAGTCGGGAACCTCCCAATCGAATTGCTGTACCAGCTCAATGGATATGCTCTTCTGTCCCTCGACACGGAGCGAGTTCATGGAATTTGCCAGATAGATGGTATTATCCCTGGTAATCTCCTGAACGATCCTCATACAGCCGTCAAAGTCCGTATCGAGTGACAGCACAATCGCACCGTTGGCCATCGGTTGAACGAGCTGTGCGGTGGAGATCTTCCTGCTCGGCAGAAAGACGACGGAGGGAATGCCGGCATAGGCGCAATACGCAGCAAGCGCCGCGGAGGTATCGCCCGTCGAGGCACAGGCGACGGCATCGATACGCTTCCCCCGGGCGATCATCTCATTTACCATTGAGACGAGCACGGTCATCCCGAGATCCTTGAAGGAACCGGTATGGCTGTTACCGCACATCTTCACCCAGAGATCGTCCATACCGATCATCTTTCCGAACCGCTTTGCCCAGAAGAGATTGGTGTTTCCCTCAAACATGGAGACGACCCGCTCATTATCAACCTCGGGGCAGACCCACTCCTTCTTCCCCCATACCCCGCTCCCGTAAGGCCATTTGGTCGTACCGACCCGCCGATCGAAGAGATCCTTCCACTCTGCGGGGGTATGGGCCTCGCGCAGCCGGTCCAGATCATGAGAAACCTCGAGGAGGCTCCCGCATCGCTTGCAGCGGTACACTATCTCATCAAGAGGATACGCTTCATCACAACCGGCAATACATCGGAAAACCGCGCGGAAGTCATCGCTCATAACGAACCCCTGTTCATATGATAGTATCCTCGACCCTGATAAGGGTAACTTTTCCGTCAATAAAACTGAAATCATTGATCTCACTGACCGACTGAAGAACACCATCCTCCACCGCTTCATGGGTCATGATGACCAGCGGCACCGAGGTGGCATTCGCTTCCTTCTGTATAACCGATGCAATCGAGATCTCATGATCTCCCAGAACACCGGAAATCTTTGAAAGGATACCCGGCCGGTCCTCGGTGTGCAACCGCATATAGTACCGTGAGATCCGCTTTTCGGGGAGGATATAGTGCGCGATTCCCGAGAGCGTGACGGCCGGTTCATCGACGCATTCATTCTGGGCGATGTGAATGACATCACTGACCACTGCAGAAGCGGTGGGACTGCTCCCCGCTCCCTTTCCGTGCAGTATGACTGATCCGGTCATATCGTTATCAAACATAATGGCATTGAACTCATCCCGCACGGCGGCGAGGGGATGTTTCAGCGGCAGCATCGTCGGATGAACGCGGATGTCGATGGCATCATCAATGCACTTGCTGATACCGAGGAGCTTTATCCGATATCCCATCTCCATCGCATACCGGATATCGAGCTCGCTGATCCCGGTGATGCCCTCAATGGAGATAGATCCGTAATCGATCTTCCGGTTGAAGGCCAGCATGGAGAGGATCAATATCTTGTGGCCTGTATCGTATCCCTCGATATCATAGGTGGGATCCGCCTCGGCAAAGCCCTTCGCCTGAGCTTCCTTCAGGGCTCTCTCAAAGGATAGATCCTCATCCTCCATTTTCGTGAGAATGTAATTACTCGTCCCGTTGAGAATTCCCATTACGGTGTTCACCCTGTTGGCGATGAGCCCGCGCTTCAGAGCGAGAATGCAGGGGATGCCGCCACCCACCGAAGCCTCGAAGCCGAGTTTTGCCGTCGATGAATTTGCCAGCTCGAATATATCATCACCCTCCTCGGCAAGGAGCTTCTTGTTTGCCGTTATGACATGCTTCCCCGCCCGGAGCGATTCGAGGATGATACTCTTCGCCGGCTCAATCCCGCCGATGAGCTCGACCACCGAATCGATATCATCATCAGCGAGGATGGCCTTCCAATCATCGGTTACCTCTACACCCGAAACCTGTTTTCTCACCTCACCGGCTCTCAGATCGCAGATAACCTTCATATGCACATCGATGCCCGTTCTCTCACGAAGGAGATCGCCATTTTTCCGCAACAGATCATAAAAACCGCTGCCGACCGTGCCGAAACCGATCAGCCCAACATTAACCCGCTTAACCATATACACTCCCGGGAGTTGCCATGATGATTATCTATTCATTTATTAAAAAA
This sequence comes from uncultured Leptospirales bacterium, assembly GCA_964652955.1. Lineage (GTDB taxonomy): Bacteria > Spirochaetota > UBA4802 > UBA4802 > JAKQUI01 > CAZZCF01. The sequence continues at coordinate 27,795 of CAZZCF010000001.1, read as the reverse complement.
GTAAAATACCTCGATTGCTCCAAAACAGGACTCTCCCCAAAAATTGGATATAACACTCCTCTCATGAGGATTCACCTGAATATTCCACCATTGGTGTGGTCTCTGATATTCAATAAAAGATCTTTTTTTGTCAATAATTAATGGACGCCGATTCTTCGTGTATCGTCCGGCAAAGCAAATCACCCTTCCGCAGATCACGATCATCCGTTCTCCGGAGAGGGCGTTTGGCATACAATCAACCGCATTTCACTGATGATAATGTCTCTCAATCCACTGCCGGTACTCCCCGCTCTGCACCCGTTTGAGCCACTCCCCGTTCTCCCGATACCAGCGTATGGTTCTGTCCAGACCGGCATCAAGGGATACTGTCCGTTTCCAGCCCAGCTCACGCTTGATCTTATCGCAGTTGAGCGCATACCTCCGGTCGTGGCCGGGGCGATCCTGCACAGAGGTTATAAGCTGCCGATAATGTCCCGCTTCCTTTCCCATGGCGAGATCCATCTTATCGCAGAGCATCTCCACCAGTTTGATGTTCTCGCACTCGCTCTCACCGCCGATATTGTATGGCTCCCCGATAATCCCCTGTCTCAGGACGAGCCAGAGCGCCGCGCTGTGATCATCGACATAGAGCCAGTCCCTGACATGCTTCCCGTCACCGTATACCGGCAAGCTCTTCTCTTCCATCATGCGGAGGATCATCAGCGGTATCAGCTTCTCCGGAAACTGATAGGGGCCGTAGTTGTTGCTGCAGTTGGTGAGCGTTACCGGTATCCCGTAGGTGTGATGATACGCCATCACGAGATGATCCGATGAAGCCTTTGATGCCGCGTAGGGGCTCCGTGGCGCATAGGGGGTATGCTCATAAAAAAAACCATCGGAGCCGAGCGATCCGTAGACCTCATCGGTGCTGATGTGATGAAAGAGGACATCATCGCGTTCGCTCCATCTCTCCCGTACCGCTTCAAGCAGCGAAAATGTCCCGAGAATATTGGTCTGCATAAACTCCTTGGGACCGTATATCGAGCGGTCAACATGGGATTCCGCTGCGAAGTGAACAACGGTGTCAATATGGTAGCGCCTGATCAGCTCTCTGATAGTTTCATACTCACCGATATCCGCACGCTCGAAGAAGTATCGCTTCCCGCCGTAACGGCTTTTCACCGCTTGAAGGTTTTCAAGATTTCCCGCATAGGTGAGTTTATCGACATTGATGATTCTCCCATCGAAATCGGAATCGAAGGTGTGCCGGATGAAATTCGATCCGATGAACCCCGCACCGCCGGTAATCAATATGTTGTTCAATTTCCGCATCGAGAACCTCGAAGGTGATTCATATTCCGGAAAGCCGACAGACCGAGCTCACCTTTTCGCGAGGCGGTCGAGGAATCTCTCCAGGGCATCCTGCCATAACGGTATCTTCAGACCGAAGGTCTCCTCAATTTTAGCCTTGGACAGGACAGAATTCTGCGGCCGTGCCGCCCTCCGGGGAAACGCATCGCTCGTCACCGGCATGATGCGAACATCGCGAGAGATGATCCCCCTTCTCCGTGAAATCCGGTATATCTCATTCGCAAAACCGAACCAGCTGGTATCACCCCTGTTCGTATAGTGATAGATGCCGAATCGATCGCTGTCCTGTTCAACAATGCGCAATACGGTTTCAGCGAGATCGAAGCTATACGTGGGACTGCCCCGCTGATCCGCTACAACCTCCACAATGTCCTTCTCGTTGAACAAATGCAGCATGGTATGCACGAAATTCCCCCCGTACCTGCCGAAAAGCCACGCGGTTCGTAAAATATAATACCCGGCAAGAACATCCCGTATGAAATGCTCCCCCTCAAGCTTGCTCTTCCCGTACACGCTCAGCGGACCGGTGTCGTCATCTTCAGTATAGGGCGAAGCCTTCGTGCCGTCATAAACATAGTCGGTGGAGATATGTATCAGCTTGATGCCCTTCTCCCGGGCAACATCAGCCAGCTTCCCCGGCCCTTCAGCATTTATCGCACGGGCTGCATCGGGCTCATCCTCGGCCCTGTCCACCGCGGTATATGCCGCGCAATTGATAATCCACTCGATGCTCCGGTCGCGCGCAAAGGCTCTCAGCCGTCCGGAATCCGTGATGTCCACTTCACGATCAGTTCCGGCGAAGGGGAGACCCCTCTCCTGCAATAACTCCTCGATCTCCCTTCCCAGCATTCCCCTGTTTCCTACGAGCCATATCATGAAATCGGATTCCTATACTTACTATGTCAGGTATATGACTATTCGATACAATAAACTCGATGTTTTAATAGTGACATGTGACGAGTAACGAGTGACTAGTTATTGATCAGTTACTTGTTACTCGTTACCTGTCACTCGTCACTCGTTACCCGTTACTATTCACTAATCACTAATCAAACACCACCGCTTCCCGAAGGAATGGCAGATTCCGGTCACGCTCGGAGAGAATGGGCGCGTCAACCGGCCAGTCGATGCCGATCTCTTCATCGTCCCATCGAACGCCGGAATCGTGCTCCGGTGAAAATTCCCTGGTGCACTTATATATGATATGCACGCTATCGGTGAGAGCACAAAATCCATGGGCGAAGCCCTCGGGAATGTACATCATCCACCTGTTTGAATCGGAGAGCTCTTCAGAGACAAACTTCGCGAAGGTGGGCGAGCCCCGCCGGACATCGACGGCGACATCCAAGACCGCTCCCTGAACGACATAAATCAGCTTGGCCTGCGCACGCGGAGGAATCTGATAGTGCAGACCGCGAATCACCCCTTTTACCGAAAATGAGTGGTTGTCCTGTACGAACACATCAGCGATGCCCCATTTCCTGAAATCGGACTCCCGATATGTCTCAAGGAAAAAACCTCGTTGATCGCCATAAAGCTGCGGCTCGATAACGACAATCTCGTCTATTCCAGTCTTCCTGAAGGTGAATGGCATCTATCGCTCCGTCTCCAGCATTCTCAAGAGGTATTCCCCGTACCCCGATTTTTGCAGCGGTTTGGCAATTGCAGTGAGCTGTTCCGCATCGATGTAACCCATTTTATACGCTATCTCCTCGACACAGGATATCTTGAGACCCTGACGCTCCTCGATGGTCCGAACGAAGAGCGACGCATCAAGCATTGAATCGTGAGTGCCGGTATCGAGCCAGGCATAACCGCGACTCATGAGCTTCACTCTGAGCGTCCCTCGCCTGAGATAAGCCATGTTTACATCGGTTATTTCAAGCTCCCCGCGCGCCGAAGGCTTCAATCCTTCAGCGATTGAAATAACGCTGTTATCATAAAAGTAGAGACCGGCTACGGCGAAATTCGACTTGGGATTTTCCGGCTTCTCCTCTATTGACATTACCTTCTCTTCATCGAATTCAACAACTCCGTACCGTTCGGGATCGTTCACGTAATACCCGAAAATAGTAGCCCCCTGATCATACGACGCTGCTTCGCGAAGCATCTGAGGCAAGGCGTGTCCGTAAAAGATATTATCACCGAGTATCAGACACACCGGATCGCTTCCGATGAAGCGCTTCCCGACGAGAAAGGCATCGGCGAGTCCCCGCGGCTCCTCTTGAATCCGATAGCTCAACGATATTCCGATCCAGCTCCCATCACCGAGCAGCGCCTCAAAACGCGAGATATCCTGCGGTGTCGAGATGATGAGAATATCCCGTATGCCGGCGAGCATCAGAACCGAAAGGGGATAGTATATCATCGGCTTGTCATACACCGGCAGGAGCTGCTTGCAGATCACCCGGGTAATCGGATAGAGCCGGGTGCCGTGACCACCCGCGAGTATTATTCCTTTCATATCGGATTTCCTGTAATCCTGTTATCTATCCTGTAATCCTGTCAGATAATCCCCTTTTTATTTCTGCCTTCGAAAAGACGAATTCCCGTAGCGCATTCCACACGAGCATATCAGCCTCAATCATGTGAAAAGAAAAGAATTGGACAGGATAGCAGGATTGCATGATAGATAATGTTTTGCGGGCTGTCAAGTCTTCATTGAATATAATCTGCACAGTGTATAAACGCAGCAGAGTTGATTTATCTTGACAAATACATTTTGAGAGCTTATATGCTTATTGGTGGCTCAATTCATAGAGCACCACCGTATTCGCATTGGCAAATTCCGATCATCGAACAAGTTATAATCGGGCTCTTTTAACGTGCAGAGACTTTGAGAAATACGCGACATGCTTTTCACTCACCTGCCGCCTGTACGAGATTGAGATTATGCGGATCAACAGATCACTCGCATTGAGATGACGTTTGAAAAGATTGCAAAGCCTGTTCCGAGCATGTCGAGGAATCACCTGCGGCTCCTCGCAATGACTGTTTGCACAAAACAAATTCTTCTGTCAGCGATATTCATTTCGTTCGCTCTTCAAGCACTATCCTGTGCCACAGACCAAACCGCTCCTCCGGAGAAACTGAGCATACATTTCATCGATGTTGGCGAAGGCGACGCCATTCTCATCCGTACATCGAAGGAGTGCATTCTCGTCGACACGGGGAATCCGATAACCGGCGTTCGCCTCCTGAGATATCTGCAGAAACAGCACATCGGCACGATTGGTCATATCATCCTCACCCATCCCCATCCGGACCACATGGGAGGCATCTTTGCCATTGCACAGCTCATTCCCTTCTATCATATTTACGATAACGGCGAGGATATAAACAGGCATGCAAAAGAGCAGCCGCTCTTCCGCTGGTACCGTGACCTGGTAAGAGAAAACCCGAAATACGAGCCGCTCGGTGCAGGCAACCGCTTGCATTTTAACGGCATCACTCTGACCGTGCTCTGGCCGCCGAAAAGCAGAGGAAGCGCCGACTGGAATACCGGCTCACTTGTCTGCATGCTGGAGTTCGGCACTTTCCGATGCCTCCTCATGGGCGATGGAAATCGTATCACCGAGGGGGAGCTCCTGAAAAGGGGCGTCAATCTGAAAGCGCATATTCTGAAAGCTGGCCATCACGGTGCGCTGGATACGGCCACTGTTGAATTCATCGAAGCGGTGAAGCCCGAGACGGTTATCATCAGCGTCAATAAAGGAAACATCAACGGCTATCCGGCTGATAAAGTTATTCAAAGGTATACGCGAACAGCGAAGGTCTATCGGACGTACAGGGACGGAACGATTGTGGTCACGGTTTTTCCGGATGGGAGATATGCTGTTCAATGTGAGAGATAGTAAGGAACGTCATTGCGAGCCCCTCGAGGACGCGAGCGCGCCATGTCATTGAGAGCCTGAAGGGTGATCGGCTATAAGCTATCAGTGGCTATTAACATTTTTTCACACATTGTCATTGCGAGGAGCACCGCGACGAAGCAATCTATATTTATTAAAAACCTCTTTTAAATGAACAAAGATTGCTTCGCTGCGCTCGCAATGACATAACAACAGGGCTTCACACTGCTATAAAATGAATTGATCAATCAGAATTCTGCTTAACCTTCTCCGCATTCACCACCCTGACGACGGCAGCGAAAAGCCCGACGGTGAACCAGAACATGGCGAGGTTCTCCTCATCGGTGAAGTAGCACTGGAACATCGACGCGGCGAGAAATGTGCAGTAGGCGCCGAAGAGCCCCATGGCGAGATGCCGGTAGAATCTGTCCTCAATATCCTTCACGCCTGCACTCATATACCTGAAGATTCCGAAGAGCATATAGAGGTACGCGAGAAATCCGATAATACCCTTCCGCGCCAGCTGATTGAGATAGTCGTTGTGGGGATGCGAACCCTTTCTCACCAGCATTCGAAGCCCCCACTTGTAATGTTTCGATTTTATCATCAGCTTTCGCTGCTCGGGCCTGCTCGAAATGGGCCCCACCTCTTTTCTGAACTTCTCAAGATAGTTCCCTCCGCCGGTGCCGAAGAAGGGATGCTTCAGCCAGGTCCTGAAAGCAGCTTCCCACATGACAACACGAAGTTGTGTGCTGTGATCCTGAAAATTCTTTACAATTCCCTCCTCGGGGCCGAAATGCGTGAAGATGGTGATGACAACCAATATCAGAGAGAAAAAGAGCGCGAAAAAAACCTTCTTCTTTCTGAACAGAAGCGGGAGAATTCCAAAGGGAAGGGAGACAATAACCGAGCGCGCCCAGCTGAGAATAACTGACAGGGCTGAGAGGAGGGCCGAAACCTTTATGAAAAGCCGTTCCTTCTTCTCACCCTCCTTCACAAAGCTCAGATAGATGAAGGGTATTGCTATCATCATCATATAACCGCCATAGGTCAGATGATGTCCGAGGAAACCGACGACATGGCGATTCCCGTAGCTCAGGTAAGCTCTCTTGTCGGAAAGTCCGTATCTGAATGCATTCATGAAGTCGATATCGGTAAGATACTGCGCGATGCCGACAACCGAATTGAAGAGAGCGATGAAGATAATAATCTTTACTATTCTCGACATCTCCTCTCTCCGCCGCAGCATCGAAGGAACCAGAAAGCAGAGAACTGCAAGCCCAGTATCCTTCAAATAGAGCAGATTCCCCTTAATTGCGGGTGAAGATATGAAGGCGAGCAGAAAGGAGATAACATAGAAGGGGAGAACATAGCGTTCCAGGCCGCTCCGATAATAGACAGTATCATCATATTTCAAAACCCTTCCCAGCAGCCACAGGAGTATTGCAAGGATCAGGGCGCCCTGCGAAACCGATATTGATATCCCGGAGAAGAGGAGAAAGAGGCAGAGTGAGTAAAAGGACCACCGGTACGCCCATGAATGACCGGTCGTATTCAATAGGCCCCCCTCCCCCCGAGGACAACGAGAACGGTCCTCATCAGAATCGTAATATCCATCCAGAGAGACCAGTTCTTGATGTAGAAGAGGTCAAGCTGCACCCGCTTCTCGTAGTCGACATCGCTCCGGCCGCTCACCTGCCAGAGGCCGGTTACGCCCGGCTTTACCTTCATGAGCTCATCGAAGGCATTTCCGTACTTCTCGATCTCCTCGTGAACGATGGGCCGGGGGCCGACCAGGTTCATCTCGCCGCGGAGCACGTTGAAGATCTGCGGGAGCTCATCGAGGGAGGTCTTTCTGAGGAACCTGCCGACACGGGTTATCCGGGGGTCGTTCCTGAGCTTGAAGCTCCGCTCGAACTCCCTTCTGAGCGCCGGATCGGATTCGAGTATATCGTGGAGCTTCCTGTCTGCGTCCCGGAACATGGTCCGGAACTTAAAGACATCGAAGTCTGCTTTATCAGCGCCGATACGCCGCGCTCGATACAGTACCGGACCGCGGGAATCGAGCTTGATCAGCACCCCGAGGAGCACAAAAAGGGGCAGGAGGAACAGGAAGATGAGAATGCTCGCAATCTTGTTGAAGAGATACTGGAGCAGCCGATTGTTGTAGCGCAGGAGATTGTTTTCGAAGTTGATATAGATAGTGCTGCCGTCGTTTTCGACACGAACGTTGTTTACGAAGAGGGAGTGCAGATCGGGAATCAGCTTGATATCCTCGAAATATATATCCATCCTGATGAAGATATCGTAGAACTCATTCTTATCCAGCTTGTAGAGTATCGGCAGGACGATATTGTTCTCACGTATCATATGTTCAAGCTGCACATGGGAAAGCGCCTCGGACAGAGCGGTCCGCTCCATGGAGGAAACATCGATGAGAAGGGCCGGCCGGTATCCCACATACCAGTTCTCGTTAAGGCGTTCATAGAAGGAGTCGAAGTCAGCGTCGGGATTCGCAATGACGAGGACATCAGCCTGCCACAGGTTCAACCTGAAGAGGAGAAATTTCACCAGCGCCCGGAGAACCGGTATGGCCAGCGCGGCAAAGAGCCCGATGAAGAGGATGATAAATCTCGACACCTCCTGTGATATCTTCAAAAGGGCGAGCATGAAAAATATCGAGACGGTTCCCGCCGCAATCGCCTTTACGGTTTTCTTCACCTCGAGCCAGTAGGGGAAGCGGAGGCGGTAGAGATCAAACACGAAGAGAAAGAGTATATGAAAGAGGAGAAGATACCAGTAGGGATAAAAGTACTGCACCGGCGGATTGGGAATGATCAGCAGCCCGGCATCGTAGAGTATATCCCTGACCTGATAGGCGATCAGGAATGATAACAGCAGCAGCGAGATGTCGCTGCAGAAGAATAGCATCTTCCTGATGATGCTCTTGAGGTATATTTTCGCTCGATGCTTCAGCATACTTATCGCTTTTTACGGTTTCTATAGAATTCCGAGATGCATTTTTCAACATAATTTTTATATTTCCGGCGAAACCGCTCCACACCGAACCTCAGCGCATTCTCTCTGAGCGCCTTCGGGTCAAAGGAGCGCTTCTCCCGCTCAAAGTCCTCTATTGCAGCAACAACGGCATCGGGTTCCTGAGTATAAAAGTGTATCCCCGTCTTTCCGTTGATGACCGACTCGGCGGCGCCTCCCCTTCCCAGGGCAATCACCGGCGTGCCGCAGGCCTGCGCTTCGACAGGCATGATGCCGAAATCCTCCAGAGCGGGGAATATGAAGGCGCGCGCCCGCTGCATATATTCACCGAGCTTCTCTGCGGGCTGATAACCGAGAATTTCGATGTTCCTGTTTTTACCCGCAATTTTCTTGATTCGCTTCATATCGGGGCCGTCGCCGACAACCAGGAGCCTCCGATTCTTCATGCCCGCGAAAGCCTCGACGACGATGTCGATCCGCTTGTAGGGAACGAGCCGCGAAGCGGCGAGATAGTATTCATCCTTCCTCTCGCACAGCTCGAAGGAATCGACATCCACCGGCGGATAGATGACCTTCGCCTCCCGACGGTAGATGCTCCGTATCCGATTGGCAACATATATCGAGTTCGCGATATAGTAGTCGACGCGGTTCGACGAGATGACATCCCAGATGCGCAGATAGTGAAGAACCCATCGCGCAATGAAACCGGTCACTCCCCGGAGCTTCGCATCGCGCATATACTGATGTGCGGCATCCCATATATACCGCATCGGCGTATGGCAGTAGCAGATATGCAGCTGATCCGAACGCTTGAGAACCCCCTTGGCGACGGCATGTGAGCTCGAGAGGATGACATCGTAACCGGAGAGATCGAATCCCTCAATCGCCATCGGGAAGAGGGGAAGATAGGAGCGGTATTTTCTCCGCGCAAAGGGAAGTTTTTGAATAAAGGAGGTTGATATATCACCCCCGACGAGGGGCGAGTCACCCAGCGCATCGCGATCCGTCAGCAGGGTATAGATCGGCGAGGGATAGAGGCGATACATCTCCTCGAGCACCTTCTCGGAGCCGGCGATAGTCGTCAGCCAGTCGTGTACCAGTGCGGTCGAATAAGCCATTAACATGCTCCCCCGATGAATATAATATCCTGTGCTAGCGGCTCCGGCGTCCATCCTGGCCGCCTGCTCGCTGAGGATATTAAATTTTCTACCCTATGTCGGAAATGCCCCGATGCCATTGAGGGCAATGAGCGGCCTCGGTGCAGCCGATGGCGCTCGGAGTCCGTTCCTCGCTTTTTTCTCATAGTATAAAAGTCCATCAAAATAATACTGTCTTTTTAATCTATTCTTAAATTATGGGCACCTCTAAAAACCGGTATTTACATTGATCCATAAATTGTAAATACTGGTTTTATCAGGCATTGTGCACACAGCGACACGACGTCGCGCATGCCAGCGTGCACAGGATGTGCAAAACAACGCCGGCCAGGGGGACATCATATTAATAGTTTTTAGAAGCCCCCTTATAAAAACAACATTTTTAATTCTGGTAAAATGATAAGAAACTATAACAGGGTTAAAACACTTTGCAAAGTTTACCTTTAAAAATCTTTTTAAGAAATAATTTTGCGAGATCAACTGATTTAACATAATATTGGCTACTCTCTAGTAAATGATAAAAATATCTTCAGTTTTGCAAAGGTTCCTTAATTCACTCATCTATTAAAGCTACTCATCAAACAAACTGAAATTCTTCTGATACTCCCGCGCTATTGCACGAAAGTCAAATCTCTTTGCGAAATTGATGAGCGAATTAAAAGCAGAATGATAAAAATCCTCGCGCTGAAGCTTTTGCACTATTTCAGCGCAATTGCTCAGATCAGCATCCGCATAGAACAAACCCTTCTCCTCGATTTCACGGAGATCGGTCCCCGCGCCCCGATTGCTTATCACCGGAATGCCATTGGCAATCGCCGCGAGGAGGCTCCCCCGCCGCAATGAGGCCCCATCTCTGAAACACATAACACTGAGAAAGGAGTCGGCGAGGAGCGGTCCTATCCCATTCAACGGGAGATCGAGATGCCACTCGGTCCTGCTGAGCCTCGATTCGGCAAGCCTCCTGAACCTCCCGAGATAGTCGGGATAGTAGGGATGTGTTCCCCCGATGAACTTGAAAATATATTTATTTTCGAAGCTCCTGTCAAGCGCCTCCATTATGTCGATGACCCGCTCCGCCCCCTTGCGGGGATAGAAGATGCCGAAAGAGGTAATATACCGTGAATCGAAGCGAGGGCCCTCGTTTACGCCCCCGATGTTCGAGCCGATGGGAACAATCGACATCTTCCCGCCGCTGAAGGGAATCCGCCTCAGTATCGCTTCCCGATCACGATCATTCGTCACGATAATACGCTGTGAAAAGATAACGAAGAGATATTCCGAGAGACGCCTGAGAAGGTTGATGTTCGAAAACTCGTGAAGCGTGGTGACAATCTTCATGCCGGAGAGGCGCAGCAGCACGGCGTAGAGATGGGGAAAGAGATTATATTTCCCGTACAGCGAACAGGGATACTGAATGTTCAGCACCCGTATTCCATTCTCATTGAGAAATCTCCCGATCTCCCGAAAGCCCCTCAAATTCCACGCAATCCTCAATGCAACTCCTTCATCTGTCACCCGCTCATCAAGCGATGTTATCACAAACACTTCATCCCCCAGCTTTTCGAGCTGTTCCTTCAGGCGGAAGCTGTAATCGCTGATACCCGAGATAATCCCCGGATAATCACCTGTCATCAGGGCAACCTTCACGGCCTCGCACCCCGAATGATATCGTAGATGATCCTGAACCGGTAAAACTGCCCCCGCATCATCCCGTTGAGGAGGCTCAGGAGATAGCCGAAATACACCGAGGGGAGATACCGCCGATAGTAGTTCCCGGTAAAAACAGACCTGTTCCGCAGCTGATAGAACTCGGAGAGATAGCTTCTCCTCTTCGGATTGACATTCGATCCCGTTGACCGGCCCTCCTTGTGATACACCCTGCTCCCGGTGCAGATGTCCAGCCCCCAGCCCCGCCGCGCGCCGCGCGCCGCCAGGTCGAGCTCCTCGAAGAAGAGGAAGTACTCCTCGTTCATGATGCCGACTTCATCGATGAATTCCCCGAGAAGGAGCATAGCGACGCCGGGCACGTAGTCGATATGATGCGCGGTATCATCGTACTGCCCCCTGTCCGGCTCGCCCTCGCCGATGTGTCTGGGAACGGCGAGCCATCTGTTGTACCTGCCGCCGACCGATTGAATGATATCCGGGCTGTCGTAATAGAGGACCTTTGAGCCGATGATTCCGACCCTTCTGTTCGAGCTGCGAAGCTGCGCCGCCCGCTCACGGAGGAGGCGAAGCGAATCGGCTTCGACAACCGTATCGTTGTTCAGAACCCACAGCGCGGAGAAATCCCCTTTTTTAAGGGCATACCTGATGCCGATATTGTTCCCACCCGCATAGCCTCGATTCGAATCCGACTGAATGAGAATAACCGGATGCCGGGAGGTTGGCGCTGTTTCAGGCGGCCCACTTTTGTTATATACATTCACGCTGTTCAATCCCGGGGAATGCTCGCCTCTCTTAATCCGCCCTTTTACTGCACGCTCATCACCCTTTGCGTATCGATCCCGCATCTGCCGCTCGAGCGCCTTCTCGCGCTTCTCATCGCCGCCATTTTCGGCCTCCTCAGCGGCATACCGAATGAAGGGTATCTTCTTCTTCAGCGGCGGCGTGAAGAGAGAGCCGAGCGGATCGCTTTCCACGAAGGGAGGCGTCAGATCACCCTCCAGCCATCTGACAATGCATTCCGCTGAACCGTCACCCGAGCTGTTGTCGATAACGACAACCTGATAATCGGGATCATCGCTTCGCAGCAGGCTCTCGAGGCAGATGACGGTGTCCTGCCAGCTTCTGTAGTTGAGGACCAGGACGTAGATCTTATCTCTCATCACTTCTCACGGTTAAATACAACAGAGGAATAAGCATATGCACGTATATATAGGGGACAAAGTTGTTAAAGAAGGAAACCCCCGCCAGGACAACCATCAAAGAAAAGCCGGCGACCAGTGCGGGGTGGGGCTCGCCCCCACTGTCCATCTCATCGTTAATCAGCTTTATCCCCCGGTAATAGATCAGCAGATAGAGAAAAATAAAAAGCGATAAAACGATAATCCCGTTGTAGAGCGTAACCGACAGGTAGAGATTGTCAATCAGCTTGCTCTTTGTGATCTCCAGGAAGCGGCTGTTGTCGGTCATGCCGCTGCCGAAGAGAATATCCATAATGCTGCCATCCTTGAGCTCCGCAATCATCTTTTTCCAGTTCCGGTGCCTGACCAGCATGGCCCTGAAGTGGAAGAGGGGGTTCTTATCCACATCGAAGAAGAGGTCGAAGAATGTCATCAGCGCGCGGGGCCAGAGGGTTATAACCAGACCCGCCGCGAAGGAGAGGGGAGGCAGCAGCTTCATCAGCGAATACCATCGCACCGCCGCGACGAGGAATATCCCGAAGAAGGCAATCAGATAGGCGACCCGCGTGTAGGAGATATAGACTCCGATGATGGAGCAGATTACTATCACGAGCCAGAGGGGCCACTGCCGGTGGCGCCGCATTATTTGGGAGAGGGAGATAAAGAGCGCGGCAGCGGCCAGTATCCCGAAATCCAGGCATGAGAGCATGAAGCCGAAGGCCTTGAGCTTCCCTCTCATGGAATAGGAAAAGACGCGGTAATAGCCGTCGGTGGAGCGAATCGGGATGATCGAGCTGTTGTACAGATGCTGAAAGAGCGCGAGAATAAAATTGACCATGAAAAAGATTGCGATCCCGATGGCTACGACGTTGAGAATGGCGGTGAAGGATTTCTCATCCAATCGGATGCAGAAGTAGAGCACGAAGAGAAGAACAATCCAGAACATCTGCACGTTGTACGAGAAGAGCCGGTACGGAAGTGAATAATCGTACCGGAACATGAACGCGAAGCTCAGCAGGCTCACACCGATGAGCGCGAGAAATGCACCGCCTACCCAATCGAGCCGCCACTGCATCGACCTCCAGTGCAGCGACCTCCAGTGCAGCGCCAGAAAAAGGATAAGGCACAGCACTATTGCGAACTTGATGTACACGCTCTTGAAGAAGATCACCCCGAAGAGTATATTCTGAATCGCCGCCGCGAGGGGATAGATATAGTAGAGCCCTACCAGGATGAGTATGCCGTTCAGATACGTATATTGATTTGCCTTCCGCTGTTCGGTCATCTCACTATCAACTCTTATTAAGCAGTTCTTTCCTTTTCCATTTCAGAATAAACACCGCTATCACGGTAATGACAATCTCGTTGCTGAGATTCGCAAGCGCGACACCGGTTGCTCCCCACTTCATAATAACGAGGAAGACGCCGATAAGGGTAAGATTGAAGAAGGCGCCGAAGAGGTAAATCCTCGAATAGTACCGGTCCAGGCCGAAGGAGAGCATCGCCAGGTTGAAGAGAACGTAGGCGATGGGAATAACGACGAGGAGCGGCGAAAGAATTTGTATGATAACGACTGAATCGTGAAACCGATCGCCCAGCACGATAGATGCGATATCAGGCGAAAATGCAAAGATCCCGATGAAGATAATCGATGCGACACCGGCAACTAGCAGGATGAGCTTCTTCAGCAGACTGGTCACCGCTTCCGGCGAATCAGCCGCTTTCCTCGACACGTAGGGATAGAGCGCCTGAAAGAGGGGCAGGAAGAGATAGGTCAGCGACCGCACGAGCTTCTCTCCTGCTGCATAGTATCCAACCACCGCATCGCTCTCGAAAAGCCCCAGGAGGAAGGTATTGGAGAGAAGATAGGAATTTATCGCCACGGTGGAGATGAAGATATGCCACCCCTCCCCGAGCTGCGCCCGCACTGCCTGCAGGGAGGGCAGCCGCAGCGTTACGCCGTACCGCTTCATCGCAATCCGGAATGCGAGGGCGCCTGAAACGATGAAGCCGAGAGAATAGAAGAGGGGAACAAGGGGATAATCCTCCACCTCCTTGACGAACACAAAGATGCAGAGGGTGAAGATACCCTTCGCCAGAACGGTGAGTATCGTAATATAGCGCATCTTCTCCATTCCCTGAAAGAACCAGACCGGAAAGAGCATATTGCCGATGACAATCCCGAAGGCCAGATAGTATATCGCCATCTCCCGAGAGAAAGTATCGAAGAGGGAGACGATAATCGCCATCAGGAGAAATGAACAGAGGAGAATGAGGAGCTTTATAATGATTACCGCGGAGAAAATCTCGGATACCCTGTCAGGGTTGTCGCGGTGAGCCGAAATAGCCCTGGTCGCCGAGAGGTTGAAACCGTAATCGGTGAGGATGACGAAGTACTGTATAAAGGCCAGCGCGAACATCACGAGGCCGTACTTCTCCGGCTCGAGCACCCTGACCAGGTAGGGAAGGAGGATCAGGGGCAGCAGGTAGTTGGCCGCCTGCAGGAGCGAGAGGGAGATGACATTCTCGGCGATGGGACGAATATCATCGGTGACGAGTATTTCGCGTATCTTTTTCAGCAAATGGGGCCCTCAAACGCAATGTCATCGCGAGCGCCTGCCCGATCTGCCTGTTGCAGACAGGCACAGGAAGCGAATCGATCGCTATTTATTATAAAATGACAGGTTTTTTGTCAACAAACTCAATGCTGCAGAGGAGAGAGCATTTCAAATGGCATTAAAATTTTTCTTCAAAAAATCGAGTATCCTCTCACTCGCCTTCCCATCGCCGTAGGGATTTTTTAAATTCACCATATCGTTATAGGCATCATTATCAAAAAGCAACCGCTCAACCCCTTCGATTATGGCATCCCTGTCGGTCCCGACCAGCTTCACCGTACCGGCTTCGAGCGCCTCAGGTCTTTCCGTTGTATCACGCATCACCAGTACCGGTTTCCCCAGGCTCGGCGCCTCTTCCTGAATGCCACCGCTATCGGTCAGGATGATATACGACCTGCTCATCAGGAACACAAATAATTCGTACTCGAGGGGATCGAGCAGATGAACATTGTCAAGCCCGGCAAGAATCTCTCTGACCGGCTTCTGAACATTCGGATTCAGATGAACCGGATAAACAATATGGATATCCCGGTGCTTCAGGGCCAATTCCTTCAATGCCTCGCAGATCTGCTGAAATCCCCTTCCAAAATTTTCCCGTCGATGCCCGGTAACCAGTATGAATTTCACCTTGTCAAGATCAAGGGATGTTTCTTCTTTAATCTTTTTTGCGATACGCTCCGCCATACCCCTCTTTTCGATTATATCGGTAATTAGTACAAGTGCATCGATCACGGTGTTTCCCGTCACGATAATATCCCGCGCATCGACATTCTCATTGATAAGATTCTGCCTGTTTAATTCAGTCGGCGCGAAATGATATTTGGCAATCTGTGTGGTCAATCGCCTGTTTATCTCTTCCGGCCAGGGCGAATACCTGTTGCCGGTTCGCAGCCCGGCTTCAACATGACCGACAGTAATCTTCTCATAGTACGCGGCAAGTGAAGCGGCAAAGGTTGTTGTGGTATCCCCCTGAACGAGGAGCAGATCGGGATGATATCCCTGCAGAATCCCTCTCATCCCGATGAGTATACGGCTGGTACCGTCATAGAGATCCTGATTCCCCGTCATGATGTTCAAATCGAAATCCGGAACAACTGAAAATAATTCAAGAACCTGGTCGAGCATCTCGCGATGCTGGGCGGTAACGCACACTCTCGTTTCAAAGATATCGGAATTTTTCCGAAACGCGTCAATCAGCGAAGCCATCTTGATAGCTTCGGGCCGCGTGCCGAAGACAATCAGAACCTTCTTCATCTCTCTGTCACCCCGCAAAAATCCAGTACAATTTTATCATGTAATGTAAGATCTCTGAATTCGCGGTGTGCCACCAGAAAGACTATTATATCCGCACGTTCAACCGCCTCTCTGTAATCGACAATTGCTATATCACCGACCTTTCGAACATTCGGCTCGACGGCAATAATATGATGATTATCCTTCAATAATCTCTTCGTGATGAAAAGCGCAGGCGATTCTCTCAGATCATCGATATCGGACTTATACGACAGGCCCATGCAGGCAATCTTCGGAGCTCTCTTATGCTCCCGCTCAAAAAGAAGTATCTGATTCTTAATCTTTTCGATGACCCATTCCGTCTTGTAGAGGTTTCTCATCCGTGCAGCTCGTATCAGCTCGGCTTCATCACCGCCGGCATCGATGAGAAACCACGGATCAATTGCAATACAATGACCCCCGACTCCGCACCCCGGATTCAGGACGTTGACCCTCGGATGTTTGTTCGCCAGTCGTATCAGTTCCCATAGGTCCACCTTGAAACTATCGCACAGTATTGACAGCTCATTGGCGAAGGCGATATTGACATCCCTGAATGAATTTTCAACGAGCTTGACCATCTCGGCAGTTCTCGCGTCGGTCAGGAATATCTCCCCTGCGACAAAGGTTTCATAAAATTTCTTAACTTCAACGGCGGCCTTTTCGGTAATACCGCCAATAATTCTGTCATTTTCAACCAGCTCTTTCATTATATTTCCCGGCAAAACACGTTCCGGGCAATATGCTATATGGAGAGAACCGGTGTCGATACCCTCTTTTTCAAGGATTTCGCACACGCGCTCGGTGGTCCCGACCGGAGATGTCGATTCGAGAATAAGCATATCGCCCGCCTTCAAATACGGAACAAGTGACTCTGTCGCCGAGATGATATAACTGACGTCCGGCTTGTTCCCCCTGCTGATCGGCGTGGGAACCGTAATGATGAATATATCGGCAGATGATGGCCTTGTATCGGTTTTAAGCAAACCCGATTGAACTGCACCCCTCACGAAAATATCCAGCTCGGGCTCGGAGATATGAATGTTGCCCCCATTGATAGTATCCACTATTTCCTGAACGATATCGACACCGAGAACTTCATACCCCCGGCTCGCCAGCAACGCGGCAGATGGCAGGCCTATATACCCGAGACCAATCACGCAGATCTTCTTATCCAGCTTCATTCACAACCTCGGCGATATGGTTATACATTTTTAAAGCAAGCCTGCTCCGATCGAAGTCATCAGCCAGCCTCCCGCATCCCTTCTGCAACTTCCGATACAGCTTTTTATCGGATTTTAACATGATAACCTTGCGGACAAAATCGATTCTGTTCTCCGGCTCAAAGCAGAGGCCCGCGTTATATCCCCTCACAATCTCCATCGCCTCTCCCTCAACGCCGAGCAGTATCGGCTTCAGCATCGAAGCAGCCTCGAATATTTTTGAAGGAATAACGGTTTTGAAGATGTCCGATTTCTTAAGCGGAACAAGCGCCGCATCAATCACCGACATATACCGGGCGACCTCGCCTTTCAGTACCGGATCCAAAAAACAGATTCTCTGTATTCTTCTGTCAGACGCTATTTTCACAATATCCTTTTTCACCGCACCGTCGCCTATGAAAAGAAATCTGATATCTCCTTCAGGTATATCGGGTATTGTTTCAACAATAAAATCAAGGCCGTGCGCCATTCCGTGAGTTCCGATATATCCGATAACGAATTCATTCTGCATATTCAGCTCTCGCAGTATGGCAACATCCTTATCCCGGGGATAAAACAGCTCCCGGTTCGAGCCATTGGGAACAACCCTTATTTTTTCAGGTGCTATACCCCTCCTTATGAGATCTCTTTTAAATGCTTCGGTCAGGGCAATAATCAGATTCGATTTCCTATACATGAACAACTCGAGCTTCTCCACCATCCGCAGTATTCGCCCCGCTTTCATTGCCCCTACCGCCCGAATGGAAGCGGGCCACAGGTCTCTGAGCTCGAATATCCAGGGTTTCCGCTTTGTTCTTGAAAGGAGAAAAGCGGAGATAACGGTAAAGAACTGCGGCGAGGTGGCAATAATGACATCTGTCTTAATCCGCAGACCTGCCAGAAAGGAGGTCAACGCAAAGCTGACATAGTCCAGTATGCGCAGGAACAACCCCTTATTCGGCTTGATAAAAGTCCACACGCGAACGACCCGTATCCCTTCCATACACTCAGACTGCCAGAGCTTATTCTTGTACCCCTCGTAGACCCTCCCCTGCGGAAAATTGGGGACACAGGTGAGGACCGTTATCTCCCCTCCCTGTTGAATCCATTCTCTGCAATGTTCGAATGTTCTCGTTGCCGGGGCATTCACTTCCGGGGGGAAATTGTCGGTGATGAATAAAACTCTCATAATGAGTTACGGTATCACCCCTGATTATTAAAATCATAATCGGCGATAATCTCTTTGAGCAGCTTTCTCAGAGAAGCTGGATTGTAATTAATGATATTAAAATCCTTATCACTGATTATAGCTTCTAGCGCTTCCTTATGATAATCGGTCCCATCGTTTTTCAAAACGAATATCTTCTCATTATCGGTCTTCTGCAATTTCTCAGCGTCGTAGAAGAGCTCCTCATAGAGCTTCTCTCCGGCCCGCAATCCGGTAATCGCTATCGGTATATCCCGTTCAGGTATCAATCCGTAGAGCTTAATCAGATTTCTCGCAATATCGATGATCTTATACTGCTCCCCCATATCAAGCGCGAAAATCTCCCCCCCCTCCGCGAAGGCGACAGCATTGATCACCAGGAGGGACGCCTCGGGGATGCTCATAAAGTATCGTTTGATATCGGGATGCGTAACGGTTACGGGACCGCCCTTCTCTATCTGTTCCTTGAAGAGGGGTATAACCGAGCCGCGGCTGCCGATCACATTCCCGAAGCGGACGATGGAGGTTTTCAGCCCACGCTCACGGTGATAGTACGCGGTTATCAGCTCGGCCAGCCTCTTGGTCGCGCCCATCACGTTGACGGGACGAACCGCTTTGTCGGTGGAGATCAGAACAAAATCCCCGACCGCATTATCGGTTGAAAGATCAATCGTATTCCTCGTCCCCAGAACATTATTCTGAAAGGCCTCTATCTCATTATACTCCATCAGGGGGACATGCTTGTGCGCAGCAGCATGGAAGACGATATCGGGCAGAAACTCTTTAAACGCCTGCGCGAGGAGGTTATAGTCCTTCACATCGACGATCCGGTATACTATCTCCGGCTTCCGGTCGACGAAGGCGGCGACATCACCAAGCGTATTCATAAGGGTGTATATCGAATGCTCCCCCCTCCCGAGAGCGATTAATTTTTTGATATTAAATCTCAGCAGCTGCCTGCATATCTCCGAACCGATGCTTCCCCCGGCACCGGTCACGAGAACCGTCTTTTCGTTAAAATAAGATTCAATCAGTGAGATATCGATATCCGCTTCATCCCGCTCGATGAGCTCGGAGATATCGATATCGCGCAACTCCGGGGTGAGCGTCGTTTCGAATGTCTTCATGATGTTCGGCAGGATCTTTATCTGAAGATTCGGGTAGTGCGATTTGATCATTGCGGCAATGCTGTTGACGCGGGTGATCCGTACCGACGGCATTGCGATGATGACCTCATCGATGTCAAATCTCCGTATTATATCATTTGCTTCATTCACCGAAGAGAAGACCTTCTTCCCGTTGAACAGGGTCCCTATTTTCAATTTATCATCATCGACAAAGCCCTGCACATTCCTGCCCAGGCCGGTTTTATTCAATTCCGCGAGGATAATCCTCCCCGCTTCACCGGCCCCGATGATTATAATCTTCTTGTCCTTTCTCGATTTTGATACGTACGGAATATCGGTAAGCCGTGACCGCAGCTTCTTTCGGTGTGCTAATTCCCGAATCAATGCCCGATAGTATATCAGCATAAAGGTGCTGAAAAAAAAGGTGAGCAAATAGAGAATATGGGGATGCTGCGTCGGCCTGAGAATTCCGATGCATGAGCTCAGGATATATCCGATAAACTGTGCAGTAAAGAGCAGATAGAAGTCATTGATGATTGAAAACTCCCAGTTTATTCGATACACCTGAAATATATACAGGGGAATAATATAGGTTAACGGTATAATACCAAAAACGTGGCAGGAGTTCAGAATGAATCTCTCATTATCGACTGTCAAAGAGGTGATAACGAGAGCAAATAGTACGCTGAGCGCAAGGAGCATCAGATCAATGAGGAGATATTTGACTCGCTGCTTCTTGATAGGGTAGAATAAATCCATACCGATTCTTACCTTTTATGCTCTCTGCATATATCCAGGACCTTTTCGATCACATAGTCAACATCCTCATTCGTCATGTCGGGAAATATCGGAAGGCTGATCTCCCGCTCATAAATCCATTCGCAGTTATCAAACTCTTCGGCACGATAACCCCTCTTCTTATAATAAGTAAACCGGTATACGGGAATGAAGTGAACGCTGACATGAATGCCTTGTACATTGAGCTCATCAATGAATTGATCTCTGCTTATTTTCAAAGCATCGAGCTCGAGCTTCAGCGGATACAGGTGCCATGATGAAACCGCATCGCTTCTCACGATATACGGTATCAATGCCTCCTCTTCGAGAAATACATCGTTGTATCTCTGCGCAATTCGCGCTCGCGCTCTCTGCATCTCTTCCACTCTGCCCAGCTGCACGATGCCGATGGCAGCGCTGATATCAGTCGTGTTGTATTTATATCCCAGCTCGGCAACATCGTATTTCCACGATGCTCCTTCACGGTAGCGCTCCCAGGCGTCTCGCGACATCCCGTGCAGACGCAGCATCCGGAGCCGATCAGCCCACTCATCGCTATCCGTCACGATCATCCCCCCCTCGCCCACCGCAAGGGTTTTCGTCGCGTAGAAGCTGAAGCAGGCCATATCGCCGAAAGTTCCGACTCTCCTTCCCGCATACCAGGAGGGGAGCGCATGCGCGGCGTCTTCAATAACAGAGATACTGTTTTGTTGAGATAGCTCCATCAGGGGATTCATGTCGCAGGGATGCCCCGCGAAGTGCACGGGGATGATTGCCTTCGTCCGCGGCGTAATTTTCTCCGCGATTCTGCCGCAATCGATGCAGTGGGTATCTCGCTCCACATCAACCATAATCAAACGTGCCCGGCAATACTCGACAACCTCCGCCGTTGCCACGAAGGTATTCGCCGGGATGATAACCTCGTCCTTCTCGCCAATGCCCAGCACGGTCAGGGCGCAGTGAAGGGCCGCCGTCCCCGAGTTTACCGACACGGAATGCGTGCTGCCGATATACTGTGAAAAGAGCCGTTCGAACTCGACGGTTCTGGGCCCCATGGTCGTCCATCTGTTCTCCAGTGTTTCGACAACAGCGTTTATCTCATCGACGGATATGGATGGACGGTGAAAGGGAATTTTACGTTTCATCTTTCTCTTTGTCGTGAATAATCCTTTCCGCGGAATGTAAAAGAAATAACGAGACCGTGACCAGCAAAAAAATTATCATGAAAAGGAAGAGCGAATATTTCGGTTCAATGTGTAAAAGGAGAAGCGATGCCAGCCCCAGGATTACGGTATAAACATACATAACGAAGAGGACGCCTCTCTTCGACAATCCGATACGCAGGAGGCGGTGATGAAGATGGTTCTTGTCCGCCATAAAGATATTATAACCGAGCTTCATCCGCTTCACGATGACCTGGATTATGTCCAGCAACGGCAACAGAAGGAGAATTATCGGGACCAGGAACAGGATGGCCACCGAAGCCTTTTTCACTCCCATCAGTGGAAGGGTCGCATATATGAATCCAAGGAGATACGCACCGCCATCACCCATGAATATCTTCGCGGGAGGGAAATTGTAGAGATAAAAGCCCAGAATCGTCCCCGCCATGATGATCGATATCCGGACGACAAGAGTGTTTTCCGTTGAAAGTGCCAATAGCAACACAAATACATTTGCAATAAATACCGTTCCCGACGCCAGGCCGTCCAGACCATCGAGAAGGTTGACTGCATTAACGAAGACGAGTATCCACAGAATCGTAATCGGATACGACCAGATGCCGAATTCAATTCTCATTATATTGAAAATTCTGATATCAGTAAACATCAATCCCGAGCAGGCGACAAGAAGGCCTGCCACTAATTGCAGGCACAGTTTATAGCGCGCCCGCAGATGGGTAATATCGTCGATGAAGCCGGTGAAAAATATTACGAATACCGCAACAAGGTAGAGCGGCACATGAAAGGGAGCCTGTTCAACGCTACCGATAACCATCAGAAAGGGAATGGTGAAGCCGAGAAAAATCCCCAGGCCACCCAGCCTGCTTATCTTCTCATTATGGAGTTTTCTGTGATCGGTCCTGTCGAAGAGATTGTACCTCTTCGAAAGAAAAATAATAATTGGAACGGCAATTGTGGAAATTGAAAAGGAGAGTATTAATATGAGTATCCACGTTTTAATCATAGTCTTAGAAAATTACGGGGCGGTGATTAAATCAATACATTTTTCTCTCGTTTCGACAGAGAACGGAGGGAGAATATTCAACCTTAATTAATTATCGGGAACTTATGACAGCAAACTCCTGTAAATATCAATCATCTGCTTCACGCTCTTTCCCCACTGATAATTTTGCTGCACAAATCTCCTCCCGCTCTTCCCCATGCTCATTCGCAATTCTTCATTTAATATCAGCTTTTCAATCGCCCCGGCTGTCCGCTCAGGATCCCGTAGAGGGACGATAAATCCGGTCACCCCATCGTCAACCACCTCCGGCAATCCACCTACTCGAGAGACCACAACAGGTTTCTCGCATGCCGATGCCTCGAGAACCGCCACCCCGAAGCTCTCCCTTTCGGATACCGACACCGATATCGAGAGCATATTATGATATTTCGGCACCTCGGAGAAAGGAACCTTGCCGGTAAAGATCGTATCATTATCGATGTGCAACTCCCCAACGAGCTTCTTCAACTGCATCTCTAAAGAACCGCCACCGACGATTAACAGCTTGAGCGGCAACTGCGAATGTTTTCTTCTTACGATTGCAAACGCCCGGATTAAATGCTCAATACCGTATTCCCTTTCCAGCGCCTTAACGGTTCCTATGACAATATCATTTTTATTAAAAAATGTTTTTACTGATAGCGGCTTGAAGAGATCGAGATCGATACCGAAGGGGGTCACGATAACATCCTTCTCCGTATACTTCTTCGTCTCTGAAGCCATAGCATGGCTTGTCGAGAGTATTGTATCCGCATTCCGCAGGTTGTATTTGAACAGCCATTCATGCATGAAGGACTTTCGGGGAAAACTGAATACATCCGATCCCCAGACGGAAACAATATAGGGATGAAAACCAACCAGCGCGCCGAGCAGTCCGTAGCTCGTCGCGTAATGGGCATGAAGGATGTCGGGTTTAAATTTTCTTATTATTTTTTTGAGGGCGGGCAAGGCCGTCAAATACTTCATTTTTGATGCCACTCCCTTCCGGGCCGAACTCCGACTGAAATTCATGGAGAAGACGCTAATCTTTTCAACATCCCGATATATCGATTCGTCGAAACCGGTAAGCCCGAAAATACATACGTCGATGTCCAATGAAGCTAAAGACGTAGCCCATTTTATAGTGTGCGGAGAGCCGGGATCTGCGAGGAGGAGTACTTTCATGTTGCTATGAGCTTTTCTACTTCTTTAATTTCAGCTTCGAACCGCTCTTTCCATGTCCAGAGCTTTTCTTTTTCTGTTTTCTTAATGTTTGAAATTATTCTCTTTCTCAGAGATTCATTATTAATCACTTCATAAATATCATTTGCCATATTCTCAAAAAGCATGTCATCGATATCATAGATGAATCCGTTCACCCTATGTTGTATCCAGGAACCGGTATCACCGTTATTAAGGGTGAAGATAATCTTACACGCCCGGATAGCCTCGAGGAGGGGATTCCCCACATTGGAGAGATCATTTGTCGAGAGGAAGAAGTCAGCCAGAGCGAGATAGCTTGATATCTCGCTGCCGGAGACAGCACCGGCAAAGATGACATTGTCCTCAATGTCCTCTTCTCTCACCAGCGCTTCAAGCTCTCCTCTCATGCTCCCATCGCCGACAATTACGTAAAGGAGATCCTTAGCATCATATCGATTCACT
The DNA here is from genome assembly GCA_964652955.1 of uncultured Leptospirales bacterium. Classification (GTDB taxonomy): domain Bacteria; phylum Spirochaetota; class UBA4802; order UBA4802; family JAKQUI01; genus CAZZCF01. The sequence goes on along the minus strand of CAZZCF010000001.1, from coordinate 3,521 downwards.
GCTGAAGCGATCGCGAGAATAGCCCTGTCCACCCTCTTCCACTGCTCCAGACGGCAAGTCGTGACAGCTACGCTGCAATGCGCCTGAATATGCAAATCATTTTTTATCCTATCTGTTTTCTTCTTTTCCATCGAAAACGTATCAACGCCGTTTATCCAGAACTTTACGTTCGTACTCCTAGTATGGAGCATTTTGAGCGCCGTGTCGCCAAAGGTTCCGTCATTAGTCATAATACAGAGATCCGAGCCGAGAAGAAGGGCCAGGCAGCTCTCCCAGTTCATTATCAACTTCAGTATTTTCCTGTTCTTCAAATATTCATAGCACCATGTTCCCTGGAATCGGTGCACCACTTTATGATATTTCACGCGCCGAAATATTCGCAATAACCAAACTGCCAGCACGCCGTGAATCTCATAACCGTATATCACATCGAACGAGCCGCTTTTCAGCAGACTGCTTCCTTTCAATGCGAGTTTGACTACAGTCACATATCCTGAAATCTTCGCGATGACTGTTCGCAGGGTATGATTATTAATTCTGTCAAGGAGACCCGCAAAGGGTCTCTGGAATCGGTGTACCGTAACGCCTGGAGGATCAATCTCCTCTTCGTAAAAGTAATTTCCGTATCTGGATATGTCCCGGGAGACTATGTATTCGACATGCCAGCCCGCTCCGGCATATGCCTCGGGAGTTTTCCTTATGACCTGTATCGATTTCTCCTTGAAATCAAGGGCAGAGAGGAAGAGTATTGATTTTTGTTTCACCACCATTCAGCGCTCCCTCTATCTTTTGCGAACAGCGTCGACAATGCCCAAATAGGTTTTACCTTCAATATCCCAGTTATACCTGCTGCGGTAGGCTTTCATCGCATTGACCTGATATCGATTCAGGAGTTCCCGATCAGTTTCAAGAATGTTTATCTTCTCAGCAATATCCTTAACATAATCCGGATCAACGATGACGCCCATTTTATTCTCATTTACAACTTTTTCAATAAATGGCAGATTACTCCCGACAATTGCCAATCCAACTGAGATATACTCAAAGAGCTTATTCGGGCTCGCCAGATAGTTGTTTTTCGAAATCGGCCGAAAACAGACAACTCCCACATCAAACTGATAACTGACGGCGAGGAGCTCTTCGTAAGGGAGATAACCCATCAGGAATATCTTCTCCCCGAGCTTCATATCATGAACAATTCCTTGAATGGTATCCTCAAGCGGACCTGATCCATAGAGATACAGACGCACTCTTATATTGGTATACTTCATCGCTTCACATAATTCCTCAAGACCTCTCCCTTCCGAGAAAATGCCCTGATAAACCAGGTTGAGATAACTTTTGTCCACCAACATCTTCTTCAAGGGTTTTATATTATGAGAGACCGTATTCATAACCGTATAAATATCTTTCTGCAAACGATATTTGCTCTTCAGTTCTTTCTCTATCAACTCATTTACGGTTATAACTGCATCCGCTCGACTGATGAAAAGCCGTTCAGCAACAGCGAGTATACATCGCCTGAACCTAACTTTTAAGCTTTTGCTGTTAAACTGGGTGGTATGCAGGTAAAGCTCATGCGAATCGTATATGAACTTCGCACCGGTGAGCAGTCTGCCCAAAACACCGTAGAAAAGCGTGGTGAGATCATGCGAGACGATAACATCCGGCTTCAACTTAGATAAATGGCTGATCAGTGCCCTCTTTCTTCGGTGATAAGGGAGTTGAACAATGCAAATTCCGCGCCATTCCTCTTCAAAAACGGCTGGAACTTCCTGATACACGTACACAAAAACGGTATATCCATTCTCACACAGTACAGATGATTCTCGCAATACGCGGGGGTCGATTTTGACATCCTTTCCCAGAATCATCGCAACTTTCATCGTCTTAATAAATCACCTTAAGGAGTTTTCGACAGCTTAAATAAAAAAAATCCAAGTCCCAGCCACACCACACCACCAGCCACCGACATGAATATAAAAGAATAGATATAATTGTGAAAGAAATAGTATCCGCCGAGAAGCGCAATAATCTGACTGACGAGAAACAAAAAGTTGAAAACAACTTCAACATCCAGCCTGCGATAGACCATGAGTAGCGTGCTCTGAATGGAAAAGATAAACCGTATCAGATAAAAAGGAGCCATGATGGCGGCGATGGTGCCGGCAATAATCCACTTCTCGCCAAAAACAAAACCGAAGAGCCCCTCACCGAAGAGAACAATAAGGAGCATTGGCAAAATAATAATTCCCAGTAATGCCAGAGAGGTCACGCTCACCAGCTTCGCAACAGTTCCCTCACGCCGGGATTCAGCCGCCTTCCGGTAAAATACCTGGGCAATGGCTCTCCCGAGGAATACAATCGGGAAGGACAACACCCGCAGGGTCAACGAATAGTATCCGACTACCATTACGCCGTATACCTTCGCAATTATCAGAATAGGCAACTGGGTTGATAAAACATTTAAGAAATAACCGGCAACGCTCTTCTGGGGGAAATCACGGTATTCACCGGCCATCTCTCTCATTCTCTTGAAGGAGATCCTTCCTTCGTCCTTCATATCCCTGACGGTCTGATATCCGAGAAATCCGCTGCCAATAATCTGATCTATAATCGAGCCGACGATAAGGCCCGCCCCCCCGAGCTTTGCACATCCCATCACAATTTTTGCAAGCGCCCCCGATGATGACTGCGTCACCCTGCAGAAAGAGAGGCTCGTGTACCGCCCTCTCCTGTTGAACCAGTAATCCAGGGACCTTAGAACACCGGCAAGAAAAACGAAAATCGGAACGAGATATAAAAAAGGCGCAAATTCCGGACTTCCGAGAGCATCTGCAATTTCCTTGCTGAACAAAAATATGATAAGGAGCAAAATGATGCTCAGGGCGAGTGAGAGAGAGCAGGATAGGGCAAGTATATTAATCGCATCATCATCCTTATCCGGTAGCATTATGGCAATATCGTATCTCCCTGTTGAAACTGCTGTCAGAATACTTACAACACCTGTAAAGAGAGCCAGAAAGCCGAAGTCCTCGGGGAGATATAATCTCGTGAGTACGGGAGCCACCACTATTGAAATGAGGTGCGCGAGAGCTGTTCCCGTCGAAAGGGTGAAGACATCACTGAAAAATTTCGATACAAATTTTCTCCGTATTATGGAACATAGTCTTTTAATCAATTCAATGACACCTGCATATTATTTCAATAATGTCCATATTAACAAAATCGCTCAACAGAGGTCTCCGATGTTTCATTGAATCCTTTATTTTCCGGGAGCAAGCTCATAGAGTTCCGTATGCCAGGATTTCAAAAGCATCTTCCCCTTATCCTTAACAATTCTTGAGAGATCAAAATATGCCGGTATTACATGAATATAATCCTGTGTGAGCACATACCGTATTTTATGTTTCTTTGTGAGATATTCTAAAAAATCCCTCTTATGATCATACAGTGATTTAATCCGCTGATAGGTGAAACCCTTTTTATCTGTAAAATAAAAAAACTCGACAACATTACAG